>JBHLPI010000095.1:0-7669 GCA_048939595.1 Promethearchaeota archaeon
GAGTGCATGGTTGCTAATCAAACAGCTACTTGATGGTAGTATTGAAGAACTCCAGCCCATCCTGGATTCATCGACAGCCTATGGATTTCGATACCCTGAAGCCGAAAAGACACTTGAAGTTGATGCAAAAGAGACGGTTGATCGCTTGGAGGGATTACGGCGGGCGGGGATTCTCGAAGGGGAACTCGTCGAATCGATCTTTACGTGTGGAGAGTGCAAATCACCAGATCTACATCCTCAGTATCAGTGTTTGACCTGTGAAGGGAGTCGGTTGATTCGCTATCCTGTAATTGAACATTTTTCTTGCGGATTTATTGGCCCCCGAGCCGGATTTGAAACGGCGAATGGCTTGCGATGCCCGTCCTGTAGAAAATCATTGGAAGGTGAGCAACGGGACTATAAATCAGAGGTTGCCTTTCAATGCCAGAACTGCAATACGGTTAGTGCAAAACCCCGGTTGGTGTTTCGGTGTTTTCAGTGTCAAAAGGTGAGTGACGCTCTAACCACATCCGAACGAGCTGTGTATGTATATCGATTGAACATGGAGCACCGGGGTGATATCATTCATTACTTAGGCTTTCATCCGACTCCGGAAGCCGAGAAGCCATCACGACGGAAATATCGTGTGGATTTGGATGCGTTGGATCGCAAGATTCTGAATATCTTGCAGCGTGATGCGCGGAAATCTTTTCGGAATGTCGCTAAACAGTTGAAGGTGAGCGATGCGACAATTCGTAGCCGAGTAGCTCGATTAGAGCAAAATAATGTCATTAAGAGCTTTACGACATTGGTTGACCCAGAACAAGCAGGAATGGAAGTAGTAGCACTGATTCAACTCGAAGTTGAAATGCAAACTCTTACAAAATTGAATACTAACTTGCGGGATGTTGAAGAAGTCAAGCTTGTGATGGAATCAGGTGACCGACCGAATGTTATTCTTATTGTAACTTTTCAAACGCGGGAAGCATTGAATGCTTTTCTGGATACGCATGTTCGAGGAAAAACAGGGATTCAGTTGCTTTCCGTGACCTTAGCCTTAGGATTACGCAAATTTGATTGGATGATTCAGTTATAAAATTGGGAAGCTCTTATAGTTCTTCAGGTTTTCAGGCAATGGGCGATAACCTTTTTGAACTGATATGAGACCTTATCTTATCAGCGGAATAACCTTCCGAGGCGGCTTACTTGTCAGACCTCTATAAATTACTGGAAGAAGGCGAGATTCAGAAGGCATTAGAACTGGTCAATGAGGATGAAGATGCTTGGCAAGACCTAATAGGATTGCTTGAAAACTCCGAGGAGTCAATCCAGCGATCGGCCTTCGAAATTGTCTCAAAGTCTGGGAACAACCCCATGTTGCTTGAAGCATTACCAATGCTCATCAGTGGATTGGATAGTGATGAGGATGACATTTGCCGGTACGCTGCTGAAGCGTTATACTATTTAGGTTCCGATGCTGCGGAGGCCGCTGAATCCCTGACAGCATTGTTACAACGCGATGATGATGAAGTACGGCGAGCAGCCTCCCGTGTCTTTTCTCAGATGGGCACTTCGGCACTGTATGCCAAAGAGCAGTTAATTGAAGCATTATCTGATAGCGATGAGGTAGTGCGGGGTGAGGTTGCCTTTGCTCTTGGAAACTTAGGTAGTGATGCCTCAGAGGCGGTTCCCGCCCTCATCGAATTATTGTCTGATGAAGAAGAATTCATACATGAAGAAAGAGGAATGGAAGTGCGTTTGGCAGCCCAGAGAGCATTGGAGCAAATTGGGTCGAATGCTGTTCCAGGACTCCTTGAAGCCATGCGAGCGGATCGCCCAGAGCAACGAGTCATTGCCATTACAGCGTTGGGTTCGATTGATTCGTTACCAGAAGCTGCAGTGAAGGATATTGAAGACGCCCGTTTGGATCCTGATGAGACGGTACAAAAAGCTGCGAAGAGTGCCCTTAAACGGATTAAAGCTGAGAAGTAAGTTCCTCAGATTTATTCCTAATTGTTATTTGTGGCATTTGTGATCTCAGGGTATGTTCGTCGGTCAATGAAGAAGAAAACAGCTAGGAAGAGGAGTACTACAACCATTACTGGAATTTTCATAAGGAAAGAGACGGGGGAGACTAAGTACCAAGAGAGCGCAAAACCTGTTGGTAGCGCTGTCCAGAACCGAATTCCATTCCGGCTTTCTCTCAGGGCTAACCGTTGTGTGGTCCAATCTAGAATGGCAGGAAGTGAAATCGCGACAGCGACAAGAGTTGTTCCAATATCCCCTAGACTGTAAAAAATAGGGTAAAAGAAGAGCATGATGAATGAGACCGGAAGACCAATGAAAATTCCGAGATACAATCCGGAACATCGGGCGCAGACATAGTAGGTTTGCCCATCCAGCTGAACTTTGAATGCATGGATTTGCTTATGGTAAAAGAAGCTGAGGATTCCACCCAAAATTCGTTTTCCTATACCCATATGATTGTCACTCTGATACGTTCGTTGTCTTGGATAGTTGACAAATTGGAGGGAGTGCACGTTTATGTGCATTATTGGCTATTCGCTGTTGAAAGTGTTTGATTTGTTCCTTAGTTAGACCTTGAGGGATTTTCTCTGAAACTAAGTCATCTAATTGGTCATAACTTGCTCCTAGTTCGCCTTCATCTGTTTGACCTGGCCATAATCCGGGACTTGGTGTTTTAACACAGATATGTTCGGGAATTCCAAGAAAAGCGCCGAGTCCTTGAACTTCATGTTTTAGCAAATCACCTAAAGGTAACAAATCTGCACCACCATCACCGTATTTGGTAAAGAATCCGAACATGAGTTCGGTGCGATTTCCCGTTCCCACCACTAGGCGGTTTCGGTGGTTTGCTTCGTAATAAAGTGCGATCATGCGTAATCGGGCCTTGATGTTAGCTAAGGGAATGGTGACTGGAGTATCTGGAGTTAGACCAAACGTCATGAGTAAGGAGTCATAGGTGGGCGTCAAATCATAGGTGAGATATTCGATATCGAATTGTTCAGCAAGGAGTTGCGCATCGTGAGCTGCATCATCAGGCGTCTGACTACATGGAAGGATGAGCCCTAAAGTCGCATTGGTTACTTTACGACATAATACGGCTGCGACACTTGAATCAATTCCCCCAGAAATTGCTACAATAAATCCGGTGCAACCACTTTTTTCCAAGTAATCTTGTAACCAGTTGGTGATTGTTGATTTAATCTTTTCATAATCAATTGCCATTTTCTGGATCATCTCTTCCCTTTACTTGGTTTCTTCGTTGGCAGAATATCCATACTCAAATTGAGTGCGGGAACCGAGTGAGTAATCCAGCCAACAGAGATAACATCAACACCCGTTTGTGCGTAGTCTTGGATATTAGTCGATGTAATGTTACCAGAAACTTCTAAGAGAATCTGAGGATGAGACTGGCGAAGCGCATTCACGATGCTCTTGACTTTTTCGGGGGACATATTATCCAGCAAAATAATATCTGGATTTGCCGTGGCGGCAGCCAAAGCCTCGGAACGACTAGTGACTTCAATTTCAATGGAGGAGGTGAAACTTGCATTCTGACGGGCTTGTATTATCGCGTCAGTCAGGTTTGAGTAAAACTCGAGATGGTTATCTTTGATGAGTATAGCATCATCAAGATGCCAACGATGGGGATCGCCCCCACCAATGATGACGGCGAGTTTATCAAACAATCTGAGTAGAGGAGCAGTTTTTCGTGTGGCAGCAACGCGAACTTGTGGATTAGTGCTTCGTGCGAGTTTCACCAAGTGGGCAGTTGCGGTGGCAATTCCACACATACGTTGAAGTAAGTTCAGCAGGGTCCTTTCGATTGTTAGGAGCGTTGAAGCAGATCCTTTTACTGTGAATAACGTGGTGTTTGCTGAAACTTGATCGCCATCATTCTTCTTGATGGTTACTGTACAGTCGAAGTCTCGAAGGATTGTATATGCGATGTTGATACCCGCGATTACACCTCGTTGACGAGTAAACACCCGTGCCAGTGCTCTTTGAGAAGGGGTGATGAGAGCAGAAGTCGTAATGTCTCCAAACCCGATGTCTTCATCAAGCATTTCATAGAATTTCCGTAGAATTAGCTGCGGAGGAATGGTTGGCAGATGCGAAGCGTTTGGAGGCATGAATGGTCACTCTGTCTATGCTAGTGAGTTAACTGCTTCTAAAGCCTTCTCGTCGATTAGTTTCTTGACCTTACTGAGTAGAAAGTTCGAGCATACGATGAATCGCTTTTCGGGCTTTGTCTGCAATGGATTTTGGAATTGTGACATGGAATTGGTCGTTCACAAGGCTGGCCTTGACTTTTTCGAGGGTAAGCTTTTTCATTGCCTTACAAACCGCATAATCGAGGGCGGGGATGAAGGTTTTTTCAGGCATTTCCCGCCGCATCCGAGTCACTAAATCAACTTCGGTGCAGATGATAAAACTCGTGGCAGAGCTCTTACGGGCGTATTGGAGCATTTGTCCAGTGGATCCAATGAAGTCGGCTTGTTTCTGAATATTCCGTCCACATTCTGGATGGACCAAGAGTCTGGCTCGTGGATGTTCTTTTTTTAAAGCAAGGGTTTGCGGGTCAAAACTGAATGTTTCATGGACATGGCAAAATCCATGGTCGGGAATGGGAATTACATCATAACCGCATTCGTGCCGGGCATAATCAGCCATGTTCCCATCAGGGCCAAACAGAATAGGGTTTGTATCCAAAGCTTTGAGAATAGTGCACATGTTGGATGATGTACAAAGCACATCGGCTTCAGCTTTCGCTTCGGCAGTGGTATTGACGTAGAGAACTACAGGTACGCCTGGGTGCTGTTTTTTTGCGTCCCGGATTAATCGGGCAGGTAATTGTGCAGCCATTGGGCAACGTGCAGTAGGATCAGGTATTAGGACACGTTTACTAGGATTTAAAATGGCTGCGGTTTCAGCCATGAATCGAACGCCACAGAACAGAATGGTGTCTGCATCAATGTGTTGAGCTCGCTGGCAAAGACCAAAGCTGTCTCCAATGTAGTCGGCAATATCTTGGATTTCTGGTGGTTGATAATTATGGGCTAATATGACAGTGTTTTGTTTGTTCGCTAATTGTCGAATTTCCCGTTGAAGGAGAGATAATGAGCCCATTGGGTAGTCGCCACGTTTTCAGGAATTGAAGGGAGGTGTAACTACGGTTTCCCGTTGCCTGCTCTCCTATAAGCCTTTGTCTCACACTGTCGACGGAAGCTTTTTGTAGCAACACTTGAGAGAGGGTACATACTTCGCTATCAGGGGTAATTAATAGTGTCAAAAGAGCCACCTAAAGAATCCAAACGAGGCGTGAATCTTGACCGCCTATTTGCGGGTGCAGCCACAGGTACATTCATCATCCAATTATTAACACTACTTGTCTTGATTGGAGCCGCAGTGGGCTATTTTCTGGTTTTAACAGGAATCTGGGATCTGATTAAGAACAATCAGGATATTATTGTCTTCCTGCTCCTAATCGGTAGTGCAATTGCCTTTGCTGCATTCATGTTATTCTTCGGATTCTTTATCCGATTCCATGGACGGGTGAAACGTTTTGTTATCGGAAAAGGTATTGGAGAAGTTACAACCGGGAGTGGCGATTGGCAACTGGTCCTGACATTATTTGCCTTTTCTGTTGTCTTCTTCGCTCTAGCAGGAATTTATGCCATCTACCTCACCTGGAAATATTTTTTACCCCTCCTTTATTCGATTACAGGTTCGATATACCCGAATATCATCATTCTCTGTCTTTCCGTGCTGGTTGTAACTGGATTGATTCAGCTCGCCTCACGGATGGTAAGTCGGTACGCTCAGAATATCATTGAGCGAATAGCAGACGAAGAATAAAACTAACCGAGGTAGTCAAAGCAGTTTTAAGGCATCTCGGAATAGTGAGTACAGACCAAATGGTAGAGGATAGATAACTATGGTATTACGGATATTCTTCAAAGCGTGGCGTATAAGCATCCGAACCACACGACGATTCATTGTATTCCTTGTGGCCTATACAATTCTTTTGACTTGGATCGCGTTTATAGTACGCCAGTACTATTTAGCGCTCGACCCAACATTACCTGTAATCATCGGGTACACTCTGGTTGCTGGGGCAATAATGGGAATCATCTTTTCATGGTTGCTAGCTCATGCCCGAAAAGATGACATTGCAACTTTGAAGTGTGTTGGCTGGTCGAACCATGAT
Organism: Promethearchaeota archaeon; assembly: GCA_048939595.1. GTDB lineage: Archaea > Asgardarchaeota > Hermodarchaeia > Hermodarchaeales > Hermodarchaeaceae > Hermodarchaeum. The sequence goes on from JBHLPI010000095.1 coordinate 6,215, forward strand.
ATTCGGGAGCTCGTATTGGGAGAAGTGATATTCATCACGATTGCAGCAGTGATCACTATCGCACTGCTAGGAGTATTGGCCACTGGAATTTATGGTTCCTTTGCTATTATGTTCACACTTGACCCACTTGGAAATAGTATAATTTACATCCCAGATCCTTTACGCTATATTCTGATTAACCCATCATTCATGTTAATCTCATTTGCAGCAGTGATGTTTGTTCAGTTACCGGGAATCCTGATCCTCTTATGGCGATCTCTTCGAATTAGCCCAATACAGGCGCTAACTCGACCCGAGTAACGGAGGATGATATCAAATGTCTGAAGAAATTATTGTTGCCCAAAAGATTCAAAAGGAATATCGACGTGGTCGCGAAATCATTCACGCCTTACGCGATGTGAACCTCACCATTCGTTCTGGTGAATTCATCGTCATCGAAGGGAAAAGTGGGTGTGGGAAAACCACTCTCCTCAACGTATTATCAGGCCTAGACCGACCAACCGATGGACGTATCATCTTCGACCAAATGGATCTCACAGTCGTCGATGAACGGATTCTCCCCAAAATCCGGCAAGAGAAAATCGGATTCATCTTCCAGCTTTTCAACCTCATTTCCACCATGACAGTGTACGAAAACGTCGCCTCTCCCCTCTGGCCGACCACGCTCAAGAGTAAGGAAATTGAGGATAGAGCCATGGACGTCATCCGTGCTGTTGATATGGTTGAACGGAAAGACCATATTCCTCGTCAATTGTCCGGTGGAGAACAACAGCGAACCGCCATCGCTCGTGCTTTAGTGAATAAACCCAAAGTAGTTTTTGCCGATGAACCTACTGGCGATCTAGATACCAAGACAGGCGCTTCAATTATGCAACTACTCCGTAAACTCAACAAAGATGAGAAAATCACTTTCGTTGTTGTAACACATGACCAAGATCTTGTTAAATATGCTGACCGTCACTGGACAATGAGTGATGGTCGATTGAGTTCAGGACGTGGCTAACTGAATACTTAAGTTTAGTCAGTATGGGTTCTTGAGTGGTTATTAGATATCTTTGTCCAATTCCTTGCGTCGTTGAGCGATTAATGAATACATGTCTTCAAAAGTATCAGGGGGCTCTTGGTGCTTTTCCTTTTTATTGAGCTGAATTGCCTCAGAAGGACAATTTGCAATACATACCCCACATCCAATGCATCGATCTAAATTGATATTCACGACACCGTCTACAAGTGTTGCGGCATCCATTTGGCACATATCAACGCAGGTTCCGCAGCCACTGCATAGGTCGGAATCTGCTTGAGCAAAGTAATTTGTTGTGAAGAAGTCAACGGGACGTGGAGCTGTTTTGATGCTTTCTAATCCAAGACAGCAACATGTACAGCAGCTACATACAAATTCAATTTCTTTGGTGTTGCTTGGTTGTAGAATCAGACCTTCATCTTCATTTTGCTTCA
>JBHLPI010000026.1:0-25042 GCA_048939595.1 Promethearchaeota archaeon
GATTTCGCCAAATGAAACTCACTGGTCTTTCGAGATCAACAACCGTTACAGAGATACGCTCCCCAATGAATTTACCTTGATTAGACATCGAATATTCAAATTTACTTGAGCCCGTAACTTTTTTACATTCCTGTATGCCTGATGACTGCATGGAGGACAAAGATGTCATGGTAGTTCAGGAAACGCTCTTCGAAATTGTAGAGCTGGTTGAACAACCCAAAGGTAAGAAACATGCAATTATTGCGTTACCCGATGCAGGCTTAGTGGGAACGATTGCTGGAATGCACCTAGTCCAAGCACTCAATATGCAACTGGTCGGTTATATTGACACCGAAATTATGCCACCAGTTGCCGTGATTCACAATCGGAAGGCGAGACCTCCTATCCAGTTGTACGCAAACGACGATTTTCTACTGATTGTCTCAGAGATTCCCCTTCCTAATGAGGCCATGCGACCAGTTGCAACGGCCATCTTACAGTATCTGCAAGAAGTTGAGCCAAAATCCATAACGGCTTTGGGAGGAACACCTTTACCTCCTGCGCTTCGATCACAAATTGAGGTTCCAGAAGTATATGGGATCGCTACAACAGAGGCAGCATATGACCAAATTATGGATAAAAAAATCAAGTTCCTTGATGAAGGAATTGTTGCAGGAGCTTATGCAATTCTGCTTTTAGAGGCACAACGGCAAAAGATATCTGTTACTTATATCATGGCTCAAGCATTTCTGAATTTTCCTGATCCTGGAGCAGCCGCTGAAGCGATAAAGACTCTTTCTACCTTAACAGGTATTTCAATTCCTACAAAGGCACTGATTGAAGGGGCAGAAGAGGTTCGCGTTCGAGTCCGAGACCTAATGAATCAAACGAGTACAACCATGCAAACCAGTGGTAAAGAGCAGGAGTTCCAAATTCCTGCCTTTTACTCTTGAAAGGAGGTTCAAGACATGCCAGAAGTTAAACCACCAAAGAAACGGAAAGGTGAACTTGAACGCATTGATGCATTGGTAAAAGATCTACAAACACGATTTGATGAAATCTTTGGTATTTCGATGGGATTACGTTCTAAGACTCGAAATCTGTGGGATGGCGATGCCTGTTGTCTTGAAGCTCTCGGCGATGTTCAAGAAACTGAAAGTGAATACGTTGTGACACTAGATTTACCCATGGTAAACAAAGAGGACGTCCAAATCACGACAACTGACCGAGAACTCACTGTCCAAGCGAAAATGCGTGAAGAGGTCCACTATGAGAGATGGGGAACGGTCCAACGGGAAATTCGATTTCAAAGTCTATCGAAGAAGGTCTCTATGCCTCGAGACGCAGATGCAGACAATATCAAAGCAGGATTTAAGGAAGGTCTTTTAGAAATTCATATTCCTAAACGAACGCAGAAAAAACAAGTACAAATCGACTAACCCAGCAACTGGCGTTTCAACGAGTTAATTTACCCAACCACAACTTCAGTGACCGCTTTCTTTTTCGATTTCTCGTCTTCAATCGGGGGTGGTTGACAGCCCTCGAGCCACACGGACCCAACTAACGCCAATTCTGGCGGGTTAAGGTTAGCCTCTCTGTCAATGATAACATCAATTACTGCTGGTAATTTTGATTTCACTGCACGCTCAAGAGCAGGACGAATGTCTTTCGCTTTCGTAACTCTTTCTCCAAAACAGCCCATGGCTTGAGCAACCTTATCATATCGAACATCGGTGAAATCAACTTGGTAGAACCGGTTTTCAAACAGCAGATGCTGGACTCCTGCAATCATTCCGAATCGGCGATCATTAGCAATGATAGCAATAATCGGAGTGTTACAACGAACGGCGGTTTCTAGTTCCTGGATGTTGAACATGAAACTGCCATCCCCACTAATCAAGTACACCTGACGGTCTGGATGCGTGATTTTAGCTCCAATAGCATAAGGTAGCCCGGCACCTAAGTGACCAGAATCACTCGCACATAGATAGGACCGGGGTTCGTAAATTCGATTTAGATGTAATGTCCATAGATTGATATTCCCCCCATCAACGCAGACGATGGCGTTGCGATCGAAGAAATCGCGCACCTCTTTAACTAACCGTAGGGGATGTATCACTTCAGCATCTTGAGATGCGATATCAATTTGTGATTGATAGAAAGACTGGCGGGAGGTTTGACACTGCTCAAGAAGGGATGAAGGTTTTTTGGGTTGGCCTCGACGTTTGACTTCAGCGAGGAGAAATTGCAGAGTGCTTTTCGCATCACCCACCAACGCCATATCTACTTGACGATTAACTCCAATCATTTGACTGGCAATATCAATTTGGATGAGTTTTTGGTTATCCAAAGCCTTCCAACCAGGAGGTTTGCCCCAGAAATCAAGGTCTCCAAGTCGACCTCCAACCAATAATACGAGATCGGCACAGTTTTGCGCAAATGCGCCACATTGAAGTCCTGGCTCTATTGCGAGGGGATGGTCCTCTGGAATCGCACCTCTCGCTGCAGGGCTTACTGTTACAGCGGCAGAAAGATGTTCAGCTAAACCGATGAGTTCTTCGGAGGCTTCAGCCCATAGCACACCAGAACCCGCATGGATTAGAGGGAATTCCGCTTCAAGAAGCATTTGGGCTACTTCTCCGATTAACGTTGGATAGGCAGTCGGCTTGGTTGTTGGTCGATATTTCTGCGGAGGAACAAGAGGTGGTGGGGCATCTATTGTTCCGTACAGGATATTGGAAGGTATATCCAGATGCACAGGACCCGGGCGACCAGCTAAGGCTGCCCGGAATGCCTGTTGGACAAGCCCCGGAATACGATCAATCGTCCATATGACGGCATTCCATTTTACAAGGGACTTGAATAGATTGATTTGATCCAATCCTTGGGTCATTCCTGTGTCAGGATAGATACGCCATGTTTGATTTTGCGCAGTAAGAATTACTATGGGCACACTGTCAGCATAGGCAGCATACACCCCGCCGACAAGATTCGCAGCCCCTGGACCCACGGTTCCCAAACAAATTCCTGGTTTCCCAGTGGTTCTAGCAAACGCATCGGCCATATGAGCCGCTGAAGCCTCATGTCGTGTTGTAATGAATTCAATGCCTAGCTGAGCCCCTTTTCGGGCTAAGACATCAAAGAAGGAATTCCATTGGTCACCGATGATTCCAAAGATGTATTGTACCTTTTCGTTTGCAAGACATTGGGCTAGAACTTCTCCACCTGAGATGGGCATAGTATCGCTTCTCCTTTCTAACAAAAAATTGCCATGTATTTGGCGGTTTGTCTTCTTATGTGCTACTGGTTGTTAAACAGGCGGTACTTTTTTATGTGGTTTTGAATATATATTCATAACGTGCCAAGACCTCATAAGCGCAGATTTGTCCGCGCAGAACCCAACGTTAGTTACTACAAACCCCGAGGTATCCCCATCGGCACTATTGCAGAAGTTGTTCTTAGCGTCGACGAATTCGAAGCCATCCGGGTTTATGATTACCTTGGACTATCCCAAACGGAAACAGCTGAACAGTTGAAAGTCTCTCAAGCAACGATTCATCGAATCCTCAAATCAGCCCATGGAAAAGTGGCAGACGCCCTTGTTAACGGGAAAGCCCTTCGTATTGAGGGAGGTCCATTCGAGCTTCCAACAACGCGATGGTTTCGCTGCTTGACCTGCCAAAATCAATGGGATGAACCATTCGGAACAGGAAGACCCAGTATTTGCCCGAAATGTGAAAGTCACTATTTGCGTCGATTGGCACCATCAGAAGTTGATGAACAAGGAGTTGAATAAAAACGAAAATCTGTATAACTGCTCAGGGTCCAACCCTTGATGCACCCATTGATCCTCGATTTGGACGTTGTGCAAACTTCATCTTTGTAGACCATAACACCATGAAATTTGAAGCAATGCCTAATCCTGGAGCAATGGCAGGCGGAGGAGCAGGAATCCAAGCCGCCCAATTTGTTGTTGATAATCAAGCCCAGGTAGTCTTGACTGGTCATGTAGGACCCAACGCCTATCATGCGCTCGACACTGGAGGCATTGAGATATACACAGGAATTACGGGAAGGGTCCAAGATGCCATTGACCAATTCAAGAACAACCAGCTCACTAAAGCGTCTTCATCCACCGCACCGGCCCATACTGGAATGGGCCGAGGAGGCGGAGGACGAGGTGGGGGACGGGGCGGTGGCCGTGGTCGATGGTAGAGTTTCTGGCTTAATTTAAGGAGATGCCCAGCATGGTTGAACGTGTTGTTGTCCCAGTATTAGATGAAGCAGGTGAAGCAAGCCAATTGTCCCCACATTTTGGTCGAGCACCGTTCTTTGCAATCATTCATTTCTCAGAGGCCAGAGATATTAATAAAATCGAATTCGCTCCTAATCGTAGTGAGCATTTTGGAGGACAAGGTCGCCCCCCAGATATTCTACTTAGCTTTAGACCAAATACCGTTATCACCTTTGGTATGGGTCCTCGAGCGCTACGACGATTTCAGGCTGAAGGCGTTGCAGTAATGCAAGCAAATTCGCAAAATCTGGGTGAAGTCCTTAGAGCGTATAAAAACGAGCAATTGATGGAATTAACTGAAGGATGCCGTGACGCGCGTCATAAATGATTGGTTGCCTTCTTCATTGCGTGAAAATCAGGTGTAGATTGTTTGAAAATTGCTGTTGCCAGTGGAAAGGGAGGAACAGGAAAAACCTCGTTTGCAGTGAATCTGGCGCTCTCTTTATCTGGTCCGGTTCAAGTGCTAGACTGTGACGCAGATGAGCCAAATGTACACACGCTTCTTCCAATAAACAAAGAAGAAGTTGAACCAGTGTATACACTGGTACCGGAGTTCAATCAGAAAAAATGTACTCAATCAAAAGAGTGTGTCAAATTCTGCCCCAATCATGCCATCTTTGCTGGTAAAAAGGGGATTCGTTTCTTTCCAGAACTTTGCATTGGTTGTGGGGGATGCATTATCGTATGCCCGAACCAAGCGATTCAACAAGGAAAACGCAGGTTAGGTGCAATCCATCGTGGAGTTACCAAAGAAGGGATTCAAGTTGTTTATGGAAACCTCGATGTGGGTGAACCCCTTGTTGTTCCAGTAATCAAGGATGTCAAAGAACAAGCTAGTACAACTAACGGAACAACAGTGATCATCGATTGTCCACCAGGAGTTTCTTGCCCCATGGTTGAATCAGTTCATGGAACAGATTATGCCGTCCTAGTAACTGAGCCAACACCCTTTGGCCTGCATGATTTACAGCTAGCTGTTGACACCATCCGACAACTGGAAATACCAATCGGCGTAGTCGTTAATCGAGCAGGAATCGGAGATCAACAGGTATACTCCTATTGTTCCAGCGAAGAACTTCCAATCTTGTTAGAAATTCCACATAGCCGTCGAATTGCCGAATTATTCGCGGAAGGCATCCCATTTGTCACCAAAATGAAAGAATGGAAACCAAAACTCGAAACTGTTTTCCAGACAATTCAGGAGGCAACACACTAATGAAAGAACTCGTAATCGTAAGTGGAAAAGGCGGAACAGGAAAGACCTCAGTAGCGGCGTCGCTAGCCGCTTTAGCACCGAATGCGATTTTAGCCGACTGTGATGTTGATGCCCCAAATCTCCACCTACTGCTTGCCCCTGAACTCAAATCCTCCGAGGAATTTGTCGAAGCAAAAGTCGCGGTAATTAATCCTGAGTTATGCACCAGTTGTGGTGTCTGTGAAGCTGCTTGTAAGTTTGATGCAATAACACCGGATTACCAAGTTGACCCAATTATGTGTGAGGGATGTGGAGTCTGTTACGTAAGTTGTCCAACCTCAGCAATTAAGATGCAAGAACGACTTTCAGGGTACATCTATACTTCCGAAACCAAGTATGGTCCGATGGCTCATGCCCTCTTATTAGCAGGTGAAAGTAATTCGGGAAAACTAGTAACGCGTGTACGAAAACTCGCATCGAAATTGGCAACAAGGCATAAGAAAAATCTAATCATTATCGATGGCCCACCAGGAATAGCTTGCGCTGCCATCTCGGCAATTACAGGTGCTTCAGCAGGTCTCATTGTTACTGAGCCTACAATGGCAGCCATACATGACTTAGAAAGAATCCTTGAACTATTCGAACACTTTCGCATCCCAGTGAGTGTTCTCATTAACAAAGCCGATTTGAACCATCAAAAAACTGCTGAAATTCGGAACTATTGCCAGCAAAAAGCGATACCCATGGTGGGTGAATTGGTTTATGATACCATCATGTACAAAGCCGTCGTTGCCGGAAGACCCATTATCGAATACGCGCCAAGGAATCGCCTTTCCAAGACTTTAGAAAATATATGGAAAAACGTTGAGCAGCAGCTCCACGCCCATGATTAAAATCGGATAGCCGTCGAGATCTGATTCTGATTTAGTAGAGTATCAGAGATTATTTTTCAACTTTTGCTCCACAGCTAGGACAATAATTCGCGACAGTAGGGAGGGGTGCACTACATTTAGTACAGAAACGCAGACCTGGTGCGAATTGGTCTGGGAACGAAGGGGATTGTTCAGGAGCTGTTCCTAGATTTTGTTGTTGTGAGTATAAGTACCAGCAACTACCACGCCCATAGAGCCAGCCGGGTCGTTGCCATGGAGGTAGGTGTGAGAAAGGTCCATTTCCTGGCCATTGACCTTGATTACGTCCACGTCCTCGATTTCCACGTTGCCACATTTTGGTTATCACCTCTTTTTGTGTTTATGCACACAAGTGTTTTGTGTTTATGCACAGAAATATATAAATGTATCCGACCGTCAATTGATATTGACCAAAAATGAGATATCGTCGCGGATGGGGCGGTCGCGGACGCCCACCAAAACCAATTAGTTTAAGCCAGATACCTGCACAGACCTCTTTTATTCCAACCGAGATTAAAAACAGTAACCCCGTGCACCTTTACGCATCAGAACTCGAGGCAATGCGCCTCGTGGATAAGCATAACCTCGAGCAAAAAGATGCCGGGAAACAAATGGGCGTCTCTCGAGGAACTGTGTGGCGTCTTCTTCAAAGCGGTCGAAAGAAAGTCATCACTGCATTAACAGAAAGCCGACCCCTGGTAATTGTTGTGAAGGACGAAACACCTCAGGAAAAACAATGAAGACAGGACCAACGGATTAAGAGAAGGACTAGCTGTCATGGAGTTGGTTTATGGTCCAGTAATGTCGTGGCGGTTTGGAAGGTCTTTAGGAATTGATCCTGTCCCGCCCCCCAAAAGATGCACCTTCGACTGCATTTACTGTCAATTAGGACCAACGCGATTTCCAGCAAAATCTGTATCGAGAGTCCAACATAAACTTCCTCATGCCGACATATTACAAAAAAATCTTGAGACATATCTTCGCCAATTATCTGTTGAAGATTTAGACGTGGTGACGTTTTCGGGTTCCGGTGAACCTACTCTCAACTTAGAATTAGGATCAATGGTGAACATCGTACGTAAACACGTTCCAGATTTAACTGTTGTTTTGCTAACAAATGGATCGAAATTGAGGAATCGAAAAGTTTTGAGAAACCTTACGGAATTTGACATAGTTACAATAAAGTTTGATGCTGGAGATGATGCAACCCACCTAGCAATCAATAGACCCCTCGCTTCGTTTCGACATGCCCAGCTGATTAAAGGCATTCAGGAACTTCGAAAAATAAGCGATGTAACGATAGCTCTTGAAGTAATGTTACTGAAAACAGACTCCGGATTTACGAATATCAGGGGTGCAGCCCGAGAGGCGCTAGTGCAGGAATTGATTCGAGTTGCACCAGTTGTAGATTTGATTCAACTTTACACGCCTTGGCGACCACCTACTAATAAACATGTGATGCCAATTAACGAGCCGGAATTGCAGAGTTTTGCTTCGACACTTACAGATACATACGAATCAGAACGAATCTGGGTTTATGGTATTCATGATGCACGAATTAAAAGTGCAACGTGGAAGTTGCACCAATCCTTACAAACTGATTTGTTAACCTTGCTTCAGCGTCGCCCGTGTCGACTTCAAGACATATCACAATCATTTGATGTTCCAGCCCATTCCTTAATCTCGATGATTTCGCAACTTCGCCGAACGCACCACATTATCGCAAAAGAACAGGCGAATGAAGTCTTTTATTATGCCCCTCTTGATAACTAGTCTTTCCTAGGAAAATATTTGTTTGGATCTTCTTGGAACACTTTCTCAACGGTTTTATTCGCACCAGGCGTATCTAGTTCCAAATCTCGTTTTGTTCCTCTGGGCTCGTGTAGAACTTCTTTGAAAACATCGCTTTGGATTATCAGTCGCATGATTTCGCTACTTCCTGTCCAAATGGTTGCAAGGCGGGCATCACGGAATAATCTCTCGATGGGATAGACGTCAGTATATCCGATTCCGCCCAAAATTTGCATAGACTCTGAAACAGATTGAAGACACGCTTCTGTAGCGAAGAGCTTAGCTTGAGAGATAGCTTTCCGACTGGGCTTTCTTGCATCAGCAAGACGTGCAGCACGGTAGACCAACCCTCGCGCGGCATCCAAAGCGGTGGCACAATCAGCTATTTTGAAGCTGATGCCTTCAAAACGGCTAATGGTTTTGCCAAAGGCTTCGCGTCGTGCAGCATAACGGATAGCAAGTTCTAATGCCGCGCGCCCTAACCCAATTGCTCCTGCAGCTGAGGTAAGTCGTTCAGGCACCATCATAGCATTGAAAATATCCGTAGCACCATCCAATTTTCCAATCAGGTTCGTTTTAGGCACTTCGAGATCCTTTAGGACAATTCGGGCCGCTCCCATCCCTCGGCAGCCCATAAGGCTGTAGTGTTCATCGACTTCCACACCCATATCGCGATCTACGAGGAAAGCACTCAGTGACTTATGAGGCGGCGCCTTTGTGTTGGTCTTTGCATATATTAAGAAATAATCAGCGCCGATGCCACCCGCTACAAACCGTTTCTCCCCATTGATAATAAAATGATCACCCTGCGCAACCGCAGAGGTTATTGTGCCAAAGAAATCAGACCCACCACGCGGTTCAGTGAGTCCTTCTGCACAAATTTTTTCACCCTGTAGCGTTGGAGCCAAGTAGGCTTTCTTTTGATCAGATGAACTGAAGAGGTTGATAGCTTCCCCTACAATGCTTGGAAGGGAGTAAGCGCAGCCTAAAGCGATTCCCAATACCCCAATTTCTTCGATGGCCAGCATTTCAGAGACCCAATTAAGATTGCGCCCCGCGTATTGCTTTGGAAATCGTAGACCGATGAGATTCGCCTTCGTGGCCGCCTTTATGAATTCATACGGGTATTCTTGCTCATTTCCGTCCATCCGAATGATTAGATTGGGATCAACTTCATTACGTACAAATTCCCGAACTTCATCTCGGATTTGCCGTTCACTGTCAGTGAGTAAAATATCAAACATACGGACACCTCTTTTCGAGAATACTTCCGAGTATTTGCATACCCTATATTACTAGTCTAATAAAGCGCTTAAGGTATCGGACTCGGATTCGGCTCGAATAATAAATATTGCATCCTCCGGACACACCATTTCACATGCAAGACATTCCAGACATGCCATTTCTTTAACGGGATCCGCTTTGATTTGCCCGGATTCGACCTTAAATGGCTCAAAAACGTCTTCGGGGCAGACTGCGATACATTTCAAGCAGCCAGTGCACTCATCAAAGTCAACGGCTACCCGGGTTCCATGAATCCCGTAATGCGAACTGTCAGATTGCCATATCCAATGGTTGCGATGGCGGTTCGCCTGTTTCCAATTTCTTTGGAAGTCGGAATCGATGGGCATTGGCATCACAATTTCGCACATTAGTTATAAACAAACCATAAGTGTCCTAACCATCTGATAGTACCCGTATATCTTAAGTACAGTGATAGTTCGAGAGAGGAGCAGGTGTATTAGCAAAATTGCTCTCGAGATACATGAGGTGGTTCTAATCTCACAGACAAAGGGGTTGCAGATATCGCTGCTTTCTAAGTATAATCTCGAAGCGGCAGCGCGAATCTATGCGCAGGGGCTATTGATGGAAGACCCGCCGGGCTCTTCTGAGTCGTTAGAAGAGTTAGTGGAGTCACTAGAAATACATCTGCAAACAGCCTTGAGTGTCAAAGAGAACAGGTTTGTTTGGCTTGCGATATCGAACGACCTGGTGAGGGGACTTGTTGATTTCTATCAACGCCCAACAGAGCTCGTTATTCGATTTATCTGTGCAATTCCTTCCCGTCAGGGTGTGGGAACCTGGCTTCTCCAACAACTAGCTCAATACGCAATAACGCACAGACTTGACAAGATTAAAGCAACAGTAAGTTCTCTTGATCCGCGCGCTCAACAGTTCTATTTTCAACATTTGAATTTTCAAAAGACAGGAAGCCGAATAGATAAGGCGGGATTGGAATTGTATCTTGCGGAGATTTCTTCACAAGCTCTAGTTGAGAACAGTATTCAGCGGAGATGAAAAAAGAGAAAGAGGAACCTTCACGCCTCTGGAGGAGACATGAAGGTTGTTAAGGACAAGTAAGGGAGAATTAGTAACGTCGCCCGCGATCCTCGCGATCCCCACGATCTCCGCGGTCGCGTCGATCGCCACGCCGGTATCCACCACGTCCACCGCCAAAGCTGCGTCGACGGTAGCGTTGTTCGTGCTCCGCAGCGGATAGATCGTTTTCTGTATCAATTTCTTTTATGGCATCCTCGGCTTCGCTGATTTCACCGTAGCGACCAATGTTGAGACGGAGATGTCCTTGAAAGAGGCTAGTGTAGCCTTTTTCTAGACGGTAGGTTTTATCGACGTCAATAGCTTCGATGTTATCATCCCATAGACTCAGCAAGACAACACCAGTGGCATCACCGGCTGTCGCGTCAACAACTCGGTGAGTTTCGCCATCTTTTTTCGATTGGACTTCGCGTTCTTCACCCTTCGCAATAACTTTGAAGGTGATGTTCAAACTTTTCATATAAGGTCGCAGTTCTGCGACTGTAGCCTCGACAGGCTCTCGATCGTAGCTCATTTTGGGTACCACGTTGCTTCTATACTAGGCTTCCAACTAAATCCTTCCTCAAGGTCTGCCGCAATGGTGAGGTAGCCACAAGAGAAAATGATTAAGAGTTTTTGACCTGCTTCTTTCCCCAAACCAACCCCCATATAAAAAGGCTACGGGCACTCATCGCCTGGTTCGTCTGATGTTTTTGTAATCACGGAATAGATAAATAGCCTCTTTCTATATCAGAGACCCCGAAGTATGAGTGATCCTAGTAAATTTTCGCCTTTCTAAGAATTGATAAATGGTGAAAGGAATGTCGAACCAAAAGTCGTTAATAGATAACTGTAAGCCGCGTACTGTTCACCTTGAAAAGGAAAAAGTGAATGAGCTGAACAGCAGCCTTGATGAAATGCTTGAACCTTCTGCAAGGCATCGTGTGGCAAGTTATCAAGAGGCACTAAGGATGATCAAGCAATTTACTTACATTGTGAAAGACTGCAACTATCTGATCGAACCAGAAAATTAGCATTTTTAACAGGTTTCTTGCGGAGTTGATGAGGATGGATACTGAATTGGATATTTCGGTTCTGAATCTTCTCAGTTATGGAATGTATGTTGTCGCCGCCAGAGTGGATGAGCAGGTGAATGGACAGATCGTAAATACTGTTTTTCAAATAACTGCTTCCCCAATCCAGATTGCAGTGAGTATCAATAAGAAGAATCTGACTCACGAGCTTATTGAGAAGAGCAGGATGTTGTCTGTGTCAATACTTGCTGAGACAACTCCGATTGCGTTCATCGGCCGGTTCGGGTTTCGCTCTGGTCGTGAACTGGATAAGTTTCAGAACGTCAAGTTTCTAGATGGCATCAAAGATTGCCCCATTGTTGTCGATAATGCGATTGCCTACATTGAAGTAAAAGTGACCGATCAAGTAGATGTTGGCACTCACACACTCTTCATTGGAGAAGTAAAAGGCGCAAAGAGACTGAAAGAGGGAAACCCGTTGACCTACGCCTATTATCATGAAGTGAAGGGGGGAAAAACCTCCAAACGGGCAGCCACTTATCTCCCACCGACTTCCAAGCCCGAGTCTTCCTCAGGAAATAACGGTAAATATCAATGCGAGGTTTGTGGTTGGGTTTACGATCCTGAAAAGGGGGATCCCGAACATGGGATTGCCCCAGGTACAGCTTTTGCTGATATTCCTGAAGATTGGGTTTGTCCTGTATGTGGAGCTCGAAAGAGCCAGTTTAAACCCGTTTAAAACAGGAAATCTAAGAAGAGCGTAATGAATAATAGATGCAAGCATTTCTCATGGGCGTGAGGTGACCGTGATGGGTATGCCTAATGTGGGGCAAGTTGCCCCCAATTTTATTGGAACTACCGATGAGGAAAAGGAATTAGAACTTGCAAGTTTGAAAGGGAACATAGTGATCTTGTTCTTTTACCCCCGTGCTTACACCTCTGGTTGTACAAAGGAGGCCTGTTCCTTTCGGGATAACATGATCCGGTTGACTGGGATAGGTGCCAAAGTGATTGGAGTAAGCACAGATAATGTGAAGAGACAGGCTGGGTTCAAGTCTAAACATGCACTGTCGTATCCTCTAATTGCAGATGCAGATAAGAAGATAGTTGATCTTTATGGCGTGAAAACCCCAGGAATCGGCATGGCAAAGCGTGTGACCTTTCTTATTGACCGGAAGGGCATCATCCAGTTTATCTGGCCCAAAGTAAACATCACTGGACATGTCGATGACATCCTAGCGAAAATTGAAGAGCTGAAGCTATAAAAGAAATTGACCCGATGATTTACACATTCGGTTGTAGGACGCAAGTTTAATTCAGCTTATTGTGCTTCAGCTTTGGGATAGACCTTAAGCGCACCTACGGGACAGGCTTCGATACATGCATTACATCCATTGCAAAACATTTGCATGGCCGGTGAAATCACATATTCGGTAGGGGGAACACCTTCTTCCCGGTTTGGGGCATACAAGGCAAATACTGCTTGAGGGCAGGCACGGAGGCACCGAACGCAATCAATGGCGTTTTGACACTTTTCATTAGACCATTCGACGTTGTAGTGATTTTGCATCTCTACCACCAATCCTTCAAAGCAGGAAGGGATTCCCGCGAAATTAATTCAATTGCGTTCTCTGGGCAGGCTTCCTGACAAAGACCACAGCCATAACATTTCCACATGTCAATATTGGCACGTTCGGTGGCATTTGAAAAGGTCACTGCTCCAAATTGGCAGCGGGAAAGACATTCCCGACAGCCAACGCATTTGTCGACATCAACCTTTGCGACCCAGTGACTTCTGATGATGTACTTGAAGCCCATATCAACCCGAGGTCGGAGCGCAATACAATAGGGCAGTTCGCAGTTACAGACCGCCATCGCCATAGGTAAAGGCGTTCCAGCTAAGGTGTGAACACGCCCTTCCTTGTTGAACTGCCTAGTTAATGCAATGGCTTCTTCGACGCTAATACGTTCTACTTTTTCATCTTTCGATGGAAACATCTCCGCAGTTTCGCCATGGAGCCCTAATGGGATGCAGCACCGATCGTTTGCGCCGTTTATCATTTTCCGACAAAGGCATTCGACAAGATAGGGTTCTCCGGAGAGCTTGATTACACCTTCAATCTCTTCGCGCGTTAGCACTTGGGCACCATGCCCTTGGGGAAATGTGAAAGTGACGCCTTTTTCGAGAGGATGAATTTGAAAAATCATATCGTCCATCATTTTTCGAATGGAATCAGCCATAGCGGGGTTTGCCATGGCATCGCCGGCTTGAGCAGCAAGTTGGGCATATTGTTGGTGAACATAATGCCAATGGTCTTTTTCCCAGGGTTCGAAGCCCATCTCCTTAGCGTATTTTACTTCTACATGACGTTTGACTTCAAACCATTTTTTGCCGGCTCCATGGGCAGTACAGATTTTACACATGCGGATCACCGAGAATCCAGAGTCTGCTTAATAATACTTTCTTTATTTTTCTTTGTTGCGAACATTGGAACAAGGGATATGTGAGAAGTAATTTCCTTATTTCGTTTCTTTTGCGGCCCGAATAGCTTCTTCTTGTCCGGTGCCTGGTTCAATTGAACCTTGCCTGAGTGTGCGGATCTTTTTGATGGCCGAATCCGCTGAAAACCCCTTTTCTCGAACTAAGTAAAGGGCTAGAATCATTCCTGTGCGTCCCAAGCCTCCTTGGCAGTGGACAAGTGTTGGAAGACCTTGGGATTGAAAATCATTGATTATGTGGAGGGCTCTGTTCCGTTGTGCAGGAAACCCTGCAGTGAAATCGAGTATAGGCTCTGTTTGAACTAGGATTCCCATGTCTTGGGCTTGTTCGAAATCCTTTGGGGCAAGCGGTTGCAGTGAAAGAATCGCCCGAATTCCTTGCTCCTGGAAAATCCAGTTCAAACAAGCTCCCGGATACCCGGATCCAGCGAGTTTTCCGTCCAATACCCAATAGAATCCACACGTATCTGTCATTTCAGGTTCGTTAGTAAATGCTGGGTCCCAGTAAATAGATTTATAGATTCGTCTGAGATTTTGAGGTGTTCTTAGTGTAACACTTTGGAAGTGATAGATGATGGTGAAAGTGGCACTAATGGAAATTGGGAAAGATGCGGCAGCTTCTTTTGAAAAGGCACTCAAATTGCTTGGCGGTATCGCAGATCTCAATACACCAAAGCGTGAAGTGCTGTATAAATTGGGAGTATTTGACCCAAGACAGGAAGCATATACAACTATCCCTGTGGCTCGTGCTGTCGTAAACAATTTTCCCCGTGCACCCAAGATCTGGTTAATTGAATCCGACAACTATCGGGGTATAGGCAGCGAGCGCCTACAAATATGGAAGGATCTCTTCACAGAACGAGTAGTGCCCTTCAACCTCTCTGAAGATACCAACACCAGGAATGTTGATATTGCGGGAGAGGAGATGGCCCTTTCACATCTTCTTTTTGAAGACCGAGTCTTAATTAGCTCTCACATTTTACGACGCTATTCAAGAGGCTCGGTCATCAAGAATCTATTTGGTTTACTGCCCATGAGGAAGAAAGCCGTTTACCATAAGAATTTGGAGTCTGTAGTTCTCAGCTTATTCGAAGCCGTCGGAGGAATCGATTTGGCGGCTATTGATGGCACGTCAGTGTTGCCAACCCCTGCAGCGAAGAAAGAAAACCGAATTCCATTGAATTTGTTTCTTGTTGGTCGGGATGCGGTAGCGGTTGATGCTGTGGCTTTTGCACTCTTAGATACGGACCCATTGAAAAGTAAGATGCTCAAAATGGCAGGCGAACAAGGATTAGGCGAAGCTCATCTTGAAAAGATAGACATAGTTGGTAAAGATTTGGAAGAAATTCGTGATTTTATTCGAGAAAAAGTCAAAGGAAAGAAAAAGAAGCCAAATTAAATTACAGTGATTTCTGGAGAGTCTTAAACGTCTCTGTGATACGTGGATGCCATTCATGATACAGTTCAAGCCGACGTTGATCTGCCTGTAAGAACTTTGCGACTGCTGGAGATTGTAATATCTGGTTAAGAATCAGTGCCTTATTGAGATAAGGGATTGAGGCATTAATCGTTGATTCCCAAATTGCCAAAGCTTCCGCTGCTTGTTGAAAGGCTAACGGTAGAGTATCGACGGGAAATGGGTTTGGGATTAGATCCTCGACGGACTGTGCCGGGTTAAGTCCCAGTGTAATAAGGACATGCTCTACGGGGGTATCCTTGGGCAGCACGGCATTCCAAAGGGCTGATTGCTCGTTAATCAATACTGAATACACTTGTGAACGGAGTTGGACGAATTGCCGAAGGTGTTCTATCCCATCAATGAGTTGAGTAATGAACCGTTGACCCGATTTGAGGACCTCAGGTGAATAGGTTGCGATACCATCGGATTCAGTGACAAACATCGGCATCACCGATACGACCTGAGCAATGGTATCAAGATAACGAGCAAACTGCTGCAAGGTAATGGAGGGATCCCCTTGAGTATCAATTTCTTGAAGAATGGTCGAAAGGGGCACCAAGAAGTCACGACGGGCATTCGCTTCCCACGCAGTGGCGATTTGGTGGATATTTGATAGAAAAGGACCACCAAATCGCTCGATTAGGTTGGCAAAATAAGTGAAATTGTTAATGAGTTGGTGGGCAGTGCCAATCAATGGGTCCAATTCTTGTGCAGCATCTTCTAGGACCCATCGGAGGTAGTTCTGATCAAAATGCTTCTTTTGTAGGATTTGAGACGCAGTGATGTGGCGATTCTCATACAGATTAAGTTCTCGCTTATTCGCGCCTAGATTTTTCAACAGACCAAGGGTGTGATTCCCCCAATTTTGAACTAAAGTAGTATATTCCTCAACATAGAGTAGGAGTTTGAGGAGAGATTGCAGCCATTCGGTTTCGAGACGTACTGTGGTATCAGGCTCTTGCAGAATTGTCTTAAGCTGGTCGATATTATATATCCCTGAATCCACTTGGAACAAGGCAACGATGTAATCACGGACTGTCTCGGCATGGCGAGTGAAGGCCGGTCGAACTGAATTCATCGATTTTCCCTCGCAGTTAGTAGGTAAAGGCGTTTCGGAGGGCACACCAAAAAATACTGATTAGTTAAGAACACATTATCCACTTTTTGCTAAACAATTAGGGGGTTTTTGTGTGTACCTGACACCCATTTAATGTGAAAACCATTACAAACTCAACACCTAGTTTAGATGCCCAAAAGAAAGAGTCACCCACCCAACGACCAAGCCCAGATACGGTTTTCCAACATATCGAAACCAAACGTGGCCACTTAATCACCCTGTTGGGAGACCTTATTCGCATACCAACAGTTGTGCCTCCAGGAGACAATTACGAAGAAATTGTTGCCTTCCTTGAAACCCATCTTCAAAAGCTAGAGTTCCAAACCGAGCGCGTCATAGTTCCCTCAGACGAAATCACAAAAATTCCCCTTCCTCTTGAAGGCCCGCGAACTAATCTAATTGCTCGACAAACCCATCATCGTCAGGAACCTGTGACTATTTATGCGCACATGGATGTCGTGCCAATCGAAGAGCCGTGGACAAAGGATCCATTCAATCCCGTAGTCGAAGATGGTAAGCTCTTTGGACGAGGCGCCATCGATATGAAAGGCAGTATCGCAGCCATTCTGCTAGCGATGGAAACCATCCATGAACTTAAACTTCGATCCCATTACGACTTGATTTGCACCTTCTGCACAGACGAAGAAATTGGCATGTACCCTGGAATCTACCATCTCGCAAAGGAAGGTTATGTCCAAGGACATGTTATCAACACTGAACTTGGTGGGCAGGTTCCTCTCATCGTTGCAGGTGTTGCTGGAAATGTGGACGTGAAAATAACCGTAAAAGGTCGAAGCTGTCATTCGGGGATGAACTTCATGGGCATCAATGCCATTGAAGCCATGATACCAATCCTCGCCGAGCTCCTGAAGCTAAAAGACGAAGTGGAGAAACGTGAATCAGCTATACCACTTATCCCGCTGTTACGATCGTTCGGGGCCCCCTCTGACATGGTCACCCCCATGTTTAACATCGATATTATTCATGGAGGAAATAAGAGCAATATTGTCCCTGCAGAATGCCATGTAGTCGTCAATCGTCGCTACATTCCGGAAGAAACGTATGAACAAGTTGTAGATGAAATCGAACAAGCCATAGCACGCGGAAGAGTGAATAGTAAAGCACTCAGCGTCGAAACATCTGTTCTCCATACCTATCGCCCATTCAAGGCTGATACGACCAGCCAGTTCGCTTTGAAGATGCGTGAAGCCCTCAAAGCCGTTCACAATTATCATGACAGTGACTTCATCCTCGGAGGGGGAGCGGCCTCAACTGATATGGGCTTTATCACTCAGGCGTGTGGCATCGACAGCATCATCGGCATCGGTGCAGCCTCATTTGAGAATCTTTCCGCCCACAAGCCAGATGAATGGGTGCAGATTGATGACCTCATCAATATGACCAAACAGCTAGTCCACTACCTTTGCCTTTAATCCTAGCTTTGTTACCAAGTTAGCTTTCAGCCAAGAATGTCTAGCCAAGGTGTATTCCAAGCCATCCCTTGCATGGCTAGAAAAAAGGATAATCCCACCAAGAACCATCTACCATCCCCGGGAAGAGTTCCATCCCGAGAGCCAAAAGATTATTCCAAGAGCCACAAATACGACAGCTAAAAATTCTCGACAAAGAGGATTAACTCTCTTGCAATTGATAGGTAATGAATGAATTAGGTAATTTGGGGACCTATTGGGAATTGAGTACCTCGCGTAACCTGCATCTTCATTTCACATCCCGTTCCGTTCTCCAGAATTTATAAAAGCGGAGCCAGCTTTCAGCTCGGTTCCTTTGCTGCAAAAAGGTACGAACCCAGAAGGATTTAGCTATAACCATGCGTATGGCGTTTAACATCTACGTTGAACCGCAGGCGACACAGGTGTCTATACTGCAACCAACTTAGACTCTCCAAAATGCTCAAATCCTTAGTCCAGTGATGCCTCATCCAACAACTTAATTGATGAAACCTGTTAAGCTTGGTGTGAGACTCCAATGGCTAAAGAATTCTTGGAACCCATTACTGACCAAATCTTCCTCGTTCAAGGAGAGAATGAAGGCCGATTTCCTCGAGCCCACTCCTTCCTCATTATGTCAGAAGAAACAGTGCTAATTGATACTGGCTGTGGGATTTCCCGGCTAGAAGCACTCAAACGTGAATTTGAAATTGATTGCATTATCAATTCACATACACATCCTGATCACTCTGCAGGAAACTGGGTATTCCAAGATCTTCGCATTTTTGTTCCTCAAGAAACCTTCAGCACAAGTGGCGACCTCATCGGGCTTTCCTACCGATTTGTTGGCGATGTCCTTGCACCGATTTGGCGACACTTTGCCCAAACCCATATGGGATTCCAAAATTGCCGACCCACACACAGTTATAATGAAAACACGCCCTTCCATTTTGGAGAGATAGTCCTCACCCCACTCTTTACACCAGGCCATACAATTGATCACTATTGCTTTTACTACGAACCGAAGCGCATTCTGTTTGCTTTTGATTACGACCTCACCCCATTCCCTTGGTATGGCCACGAGGAATCTAGCTTGAAAGAATTCCGTCAATCGATTGCCCGACTAAAGCAGTTACCCACTAAAATGGTGGTCTCCTCTCACCGCGGAATCATAACTTCAAAGATTTCTTCAGAATGGAAGAGATATTCCGATCGGCTCGATGAGCGCAATACCAGAATCCTCGACTTACTCGAATCACCTAGAACATTAGACCAGCTGGTTGAAGCTAAACCAATCTATCAACGATTTCCATATCAAGAACCCCTTTTACGATACTGGGAGCGTATCATGATTCAGCTTCACCTCGAAGAGCTCTCCGAGGCTGGCAAAATTCAACAACAAAATGATAGATTCAGTCTTCAAAAAAGGTGAGTGAGGGGAGAGCCGCTCTCCCCTCCAATTGTATCGGATAGTTGGACGACTCCCTTTGCTGTTCTAACATTATCATTTGGGTAATATGGTAAACTCAGCATCGCTGGCATATGTGCCGTCCCAGCCTAGGAAGCCCCAGTCATATCCACTAAAAGGGTCACTTTCAACAATTTCCGGTATTCCAGGTCCTGGACCAATGCGGGGTAATAGTGTTGGGCGAATTGCAATCGCAACACCCATTGGGACGATCACCATAGCAAAAAGGAAGGTAAGCCCAATTCCGAGCAAGAGGATTTTCTTTGTTTTTGGTTTCATTAGCGAATCCCTCCAAGTGATTGCCGCCTTTATGAGGAAGCAACCCAGTTGTTTGGTGACTAATCTAACCTCAGAATCGCATATCAATCGACGGGAGCTACTTTGTGCAAAAAAAGGCAGAAACCAGTTTCAGGGCGACGATTTTTGCACTGATTGGTATAAATTCTGGTATTTTGCCCATAGTGGGTTCGAGCTAGGTGTCAAGCAGTGAGTTGAGTTGATTTTCACCCAACCCAGCGAATTTTCGGTGCGGAAACATAATCGTGGTGTGAACCATGGTGCTATAGGGAGACTCCTTGAGCTCCAAGTCGACAGCTTCAACATGTTGTAATGTATCGACAGCAAAATCAAGGAGTAATGTAGGCTCGTCGGTAAGAAGATATGAAGTCCAATATTCTAGAGGATATCGTTGCTCAAGCCATGTGACGAATTTTCGGGGACTGGTATTTTGCGTATTGTAGCGGGTCCGGCTCCGAAACTCGATTTGATCGCCAGAACTCCGAAGCCATTCTAGGGTAAAGCGCAGAGTGCCAGAGGCTTGTAATTGGCGAAGCACCATGCGAACCCGCTTTGCGGTCATTTCTGTTCGTCGTGCAATATCAACGACCGGCATCCGAGGATTTTCCCGTAGACACCGTAATACGTTCAATTCGAGTTTCGTAAAATCAAAGTTCAGGGCCTGGGGTTTCACAAATGCCTCCGTGGTTATGTGAGGGTGCATTTCGATAACATCATGAATTTCAACATCAGATACACGGTCAAGCCCGTGGAGAAATTGTCCGAAGTTCACGGTTCCCATCTTGCCCCGAACCTCCGCTTCTACATCATATTTGCCATCTGCTAAGCGCGACACTAACCGCACGACCGGGCTCTGACCAATTTGGTAAATGAATTCATGGGTATCTTCAGATCCGAGGGTTGATACCTCAGCAATAACTAGGTGTGCCCCGAGAATCTCAGGGTTCAGTTCAACTATAAACCGTTGAATCACACCGAGTTCTACTAGTTTTTCAATACGGGTTCGAATGGTTTTACTCGATACGCCTATTTTCCGAGCTAGCGCCCGATAGGATTGCCGACAATTGCCTTCTAATTCAGCAATGATGCCTTTATCAACCAGGTCCAAGGGGGCCACCGAACCCTCCAAGTATCTGTACATTCAGGCAAAAGAAGTATATATCCATTCATGTTCACGCTTCTCAGCCATCTAACACAGAAGAACAGGATTTTACACCGGATTGTTCAAAAATCAGCAAAAAATCGGTTTTCAGGGTTTATTCTTGCACTCCTAAGCTCCCCTTGATTGATATGCAATGCTGCTCTTTGGTTATATGTTCTCAGGAACATCACAAATGATGGTGATGGAAAAATGGCAACCAAAGATATGGGACACGAACCGCAGCAAATCACTCAATTTCCTCAAGATGAAGAAGAGCAAGTTATCTATCAATGGGTATACGTAACACACCAAGGACAGGATATTGATGTTCAAGTGACTCCTGCAGACCAACAGCTCTTCACAATTGATACTCCCTGGTACCGTGCCCAAGTGCGTACCTATGATTTACTTGACTCTGTTGTTCGCTTCTGCCAAGCCATGTATGGAAGCGGAACTCTCAACGTGATTATTTCGTAAGCTGGTTTAATCATCAGTAATCTAATCTAGTATCCACATCTTTGGTTTAAAGGAGTTCTAAAACAGCGATTTCATGGCCAATTATGGCTGTTTAGGAAGAGAAGAAGAACAGAAGGAATCTGAAAGACTAATTCACTTTAATTTGGGGGGGTTACTCTGAGTGAACAATGTCTTGCTCGGTTCTTTGTTGATGTAATATGAAGCTACGGAGACCCCCTCGTCGTTGAAGAAATCAAGATCAAATCCGATTTTTTGGAGGTCCAGAAGATATTGAAACAGTCGACTTGTTTCTTCGAGAGACCAACGAAGTTCAGATTGATCGGGTGTGGGTAACTCCTTGGAGGATAGATTGGCGTCCAGCCCTCACATCTTTTCAGGAAGAACCACCTCGATGTCCATCCGGATCCGCCCTGATTCGTCAAGTGGTCGGGCGAGGAGGATTCAAATTTGATTAGTTTCATACATTGTGACCGCCTTTTCAAAGGTTTGATTTGAAAAGAGTTCATCTTCACAGATAGAACGCAATCGCCGATATTCTTTGATCAAATTCGAATACCTCATGTCATCCTAGCTCCTTGTTGGGTCGCCCCTCCAATTGTGTGGACAATAAGCTTGGAAAAAGGCTAGTAGTGGCGGGATTTCTATTGACGGGTACTATATAGGGTCCAAAACGTCTGAAAACAGGAAAAAGACGACTGTTTTGGAACGTGCACATGAGCCAAATGGAATGTCACTAATTCTGGTAATGAAAGCGCGCAGAGGCAAGGTTTTTTATAGGGGTGAACGTTTGGCAGGTGTATCAGCACCCAATGGCGAATTGTGTTTGGGCACAAATCCAAGTATGGTAGAGTCCCGAGTTACGTTCTCTTTTTGGATCCTGATTTGATATAGACACGTGGTACCGAAAATGAGCTACGATAGAGAGCCTGTTGAGGCAACAGTCGCAGACCTGCGACCCAGTATGAAAAGTTTGAACATCACCTTCAAAGTCGTCGAAAAAGGCGAAGAACGCGAAGTCACCTCCCGTAAAGACGGGGAAACCCATCGAGTCCTTGACGCTCGTGCCGGTGACTCCACTGGCACCGTAATTATTAGTTTATGGGACGATATGATCGACACCGTCGAACAAGACAAAAGTTATCGTCTCGAAAACGGTTACACCAGCTTGTTCCAAGGCCATCTCCGATTGAACATCGGACGGTATGGCGAACTGAAAGACGCAGACAGTGATATCGAAGAAGTCGACATGGACAACGATCTCTCTGCGGCCGAACACGAACGCCCCCCACGCCGCTATGGCGGCTACAGCCGGGGCTATAGTGGTGGCGGTGGATATCGTCGTGGTGGCGGCGGTTCACGCCGTGGCGGACGAGACCGAGATCGCGGTCGAGGTCGCTACTAACACCACTTTCTAATACAAGGAGGCAATGCCACAAAATATTCTGGCATGACCTCCCGTTTTCTTTTTTTATTATCCTGAAAAAATCCTAGAAATAAGGTCTCAGTTGGATTCACGATCGATTCGTGACCACTTGAAACCCCGACCTCTACGAGTTGGTGGATTAGAGCGAGTTCCAGATCGCTTTTTGCTTTTCGACTCCTTTGCCAGAGACCGTGATTGCGAAGACAAGTTCCTTTCTGTGTTCACTTCAGCGATGCTTTGATCTGATGGCCCGAGTTTTCCACTTCGTCCCAGACTAACCTGCAGCCGACCTTGGAATAACCCAGATTGTCCCCCATCGATGCGGAAGACCTTTCCAGGTTCGACTTGGGTAATTTCATCATCCCATAGTGTTAACAGCATCACACCAGTTTCGTCCCCGATGAGCATATCCGCGACTTGATGTTTTGACCCGTCATTTCGACTTTGTACTTTTCGCACTGCTTCGGTTTTGATAACTTGGAAGGTGATTGTAATGCCCCGTTGATAGGGGCGGAGGTTGGCAAGTTTTTGTGTTTGGTTTCTTGACACGATTATGACCTTGAAGTAGCTTGCTGATCTGTGAGTCTGAAAAGCCGCCGTGACCCACAGATACCCATACGCGAGTAAGTAGCTAAGAGCCGCGTAACTTTCGAATAACAGACCAAGGGGATAATTCTCAGAGCTCCTTAAATATCTACCCTGTCACCCGGATACCTGCCTTTCACATTTCATTCTGAATCTTGGATTTTCTCACCTGGTGTGAAGGTCATCTTCTTCTGACGTCGCCACCAAACTATCAGCCCCCCTACCACGAGGCAAAGCCCAATAGCCCATGGGGTTACAAGTAAGAATAGGGGAATATAACCACCACCATCGCTAAGTGGAGGAGGACCGCTACTGGGGTCATTATTGATCGTAATATTACCAATCCATTGTGTGTAATTTTCCCGCATTCTGATACCAAAAACCGAACTGGTGGTAATTTGGGGAGTTTCATGAGTGCTTCCCCAAGTCTCCATGTACTTTTCGTTGGGTGACGAGCGGTTGAGCCAGATGTAAAGGTGCAGGTCATATTGTCGGACGATTTCGACCTGGATCCTTTCAATCTGTTTGGATGGAGTGCTATTCTCTTCCCGTCCACCATACAAATAACGAATACCATCCACCCGTTTCCGTAATTCGAATATATGAGGAACACTCTGACGACAATGACTATATCCCGTTATCCGATATTCTAAGAAATACGCATTAAGTGGAAATCCGTCAAACGCATCGCCATCGGCAATGAAGAACACAGTCCACCGCCTGTGACCATCTGTTCGGTCAACCCATACGGTAAAGTTCCAGAAACCATAAATCGTATCACTAGGGGCTGTAATATAGTTCTGATAGGATTCAGTTGCGGTTAACCGACCATTTTGAATTACAAATCCACCCTCCCGAATCGTCCACTTGTCCAGATTAGGGAAGTTCTCAACAAATTTGATGATTGCAGTGCTGGAATCGGGAATCGTAAACGCAACGCAAAGCAATGCTACGAACAGCATTGCTGCAAAGCATAGCCGTTTTCTCATTTAGAGACCCTCCAACCTGAGCCATAATCGTCTGTATCGTATTTATTTATTCGGATTTCAACGGGGTATCTATGGTTACAGGTGACCTGAGATATTCTGTGATTCCTACCATTTAAGCAATATTCACCTATTCAGGGTACAAAGAGGACACAAGACGAGAAATTTCGAATGTTTTACGACCCTATGCAGAACGAAAAAGGCAGCGCAACTGGCAAGTCTTGTTTTTTGGTAACTGAATCATAATGTGTGGAAATCAGACTTTCCACGCTGATTTTGGGTGCGCTACTGGAAACGGCGCACATGCTAGCCTATCGAACTCGGGTTTCGGATAAGAAATCAACTGAGTCGATACGTGTAAAAGAAAGTGGGAATACCAGGGAAGCGGATGCCGCCCTGGTATTCGCGTCCTGCACGGATGGAGTGTGTATTTTTGAAAACATTCGACTCGGGTAACTATTCTTCGTGAAGGCTCTGTGTGAGAATCTGGATCGATAATCAACCTGATGACATTATTCTTTGAGTTCTTCTCCTGGTTTTATGTTCACTTTCTTTTGGCGGTGTCGCCAAACTACTAATCCTCCTACTACTAAGCATAAACCAATAGCCCAGGGCGTTACGA
>JBHLPI010000096.1:0-7614 GCA_048939595.1 Promethearchaeota archaeon
TTTGTGCCTTTTTTTGCGGCGCGTGTAACACGTTCCACCAACTCTGGATCTTGCCCAATAAACGCTCCCATGTGCTTTTCAGGAGAACCATGAGGACAGGACACATTGAGTTCAAGCGCGTCAATCCCCGTTTCTGACATGGTATGGGCCAACCTGGTCCATCCCTCTGGTTCAGGTCCGGACATAATACTGGCAATGACAACAAAATCAGAAGGGGCCTTCTGTTTAATTGCTGGAATCCACGAATCTGTCCATGTCTCAAGGGGGTGACGTGAAAGCAACTCGATATTATTCATACCAACGAGTTTTCCTTCCTGTCGCAACACTCCTAAGCGTGTTCGCGGATCAACCGTAGGCTCTTCGGTGACTGTTTTGAGAACTACTCCGCCCCATCCAAGTTTCGCAGCACGGATAACTCGTCGAGCATCGAGACTAGGAGGTGCAGATGATAACATGAATGGGTTTTTAAATGGGATTTTTACGAATTCAACTGCTAATGGATTTTGAGCCATGACATTTTACACCTCTTATCAATGTAAATGGGGGACTCACCAGATAAAGCCTTTAGGCAACCGAGTGTATAAGGAATCCATCATTTGTGGGTGTTGAATTTCATGGATGAAAAGCTCATTCCGAAAGATTTGCGAAAAGCCTATTCTACGCAAGAGATTTTGAATCTTGAGCGGCAACACGTGGTTCCTGCTGTGACCCATTACTATCAAGACCCTGTTCTTTTCGTAAAAGGTGACGGTGCCCTATTAGAGGATGCAACGGGAAAGAAGTACATCGATCTTTTTGCTGGAATCTGCACGTCAATAACTGGCTACACTCATCCTAAGTTTGTGGCAACACTAAACTGGCAGATTGAGCGATTGATTTACACCAGCTCCTTGTACGCTACCATTCCATATGCCGTATTATCGAAACGACTTGCTGAAATCGCTCCCAACGGATTAACCCAATCATTTATTGTTAATAGCGGGTCTGAAGCGAATGAAGCCGCGTTATACATGGCTCGGAAATTTCGAAACAACCCCTACATTGTAGCCTGCTCTCATGCGTACCATGGGCGGACCACGCTAGCTCGTGAATTATCCACGGCTGGCTGGCGGACAGTGCCGGAGCCTCATCCTGCGGGTGTTCGGTTTCAGCCATACGGGTACTGCTATCGGTGTGTCTTTGGCAAAGAGTATCCAGAATGTGATATCCAATGTGCCCGGTACCTTCGAGAGCTAATTCGCACACAGACAAACAACGCAATTGCTGCCTTCATCGTAGAACCAATCCAAGGCGTTGCGGGTATAATTCAAGCGCCCCCCGAATTTTTCCAAATCACGCATGAAATCGTGAAAGAATTTGGCGGGCTTTACATCAGCGATGAAGTACAAACTGGATTTGGGCGAACAGGGAATAAATGGTGGGGCATTGAACAATCCGGAGTAGCCCCTGACATCATCACGATGGCTAAGGGCTTTGGAAGCGGTGTTCCCATTGGTGGCTTCTTAACACGCCCCGAGTATGCTGCTGACTACACCACCACGGATAGTTTTGCAACATTTGGTGGTAACCCTCTTTCATGTGCTGCTGCCATTGCTGTATTAGATATCATCCAAGAAAGCAATTACCTTCGACAGGCTGCAGAAAACGGCGCCTATCTCAAAAAACAATTACAGGCATTGAAAGATGACCATCGGATTGTGGGCGAGGTGCGGGGACAGGGAATGATGCAAGGCATCGAACTTGTTCGAAATCAACAGACGAAGGAACCCGCCACGCAAGAAATGCTCAAAGTCATGGAAATCTGTAAAGAGGAAGGCGTCCTCATTGGAAAAGGGGGAATTGATGCCAACACCATTCGAATCCAACCACCACTTGAACTCACAAAGGATCAAATTGACAAAGGCTACCAAGCACTGGACAAGGCCTTTGCAATGGTTGAAAAAGATCTTTAAGCACTGCTTAGGGGTTCACGAGGGACCGATAAAGGTCCGGGCGGCGATCACGGTAGAATTGCCACGTCTTCCGAACCTCTTTGATCATTTCCAAGTCAATATCAACAATGAGCAGTTCGTCTTTCTCGGATGAGGCTTGTTTGACGATTTCACCACGTGGATTGGCAACATAGGAGCTTCCATAAAATGTGCCCGTCTTCCACGGACTTTCTCCCACGCGATTGATTGCACAGATGAAATAGCCATTGGCAACGGCGTGGGCGGGTTGTTCTAATGTCCACAAATGATCAGAAAGTCCTTTGACAGTAGCTGACGGATTGAAGACGATTTCAGCGCCCTTCAATCCCAGTGCACGGGCACCTTCCGGAAAGTGTCGATCATAACAGATGTAAACACCGATCTTTGCATACGGGGTGTCAAACACGGGATATTCTAAATTTCCAGGACGGAAATAGAATTTTTCCCAAAAGCCGGGTCCAAGATGGGGAATGTGAGTTTTCCGATATTTCCCTAATAGCTGCCCCTCTTGGTCGAGGACAATCGCCGTATTGTAATAAACGCCATCCATCTCTGCTTCGTATATGGGGGCAATGAGAATCAATTTGTGCTTCTTGGCTAGGCGACTCATTCGCTCGGTTAACGGGCCAGGTATAGGTTCAGCAAAATTGTACCATCGTGGATCTTGTTCGGCACAGAAGTAAGGTCCAAAGAATAACTCTTGGAAACAGAGAATGTGCACCCTTTCTTTAGCCGCATCAGCAGCGTAGGCTTCGTGTTTGCGAATCATTTGTTCAACATTCTTTTGAACGGTCTCCTCATCAGCGACTTCTCCTTCCCATCGCGCTTGTACCAATCCTATTCGAACATTCCGCATCATGATCACATCAAAGAAACGGCTTAGTAAGGCTTACTTTTTTCCTTGCTTTAGGTATTTCCCAAATCCATTAAAGGGAACAACGGGGATGAAAACTAAGGAGGCATAATAGATCATGGCGTTAGACCTCTTAGTCAAGAATGGAACGATAATAACGGCCACTGATAGATTCCACGGGGATCTCGGAATTAAAGATGAGAAAATTGTGGCTATTTCTAAAGGAATCGAATCAGATTCTGCTGCTGAAGTCGTCGATGCGAAGGGGCAGTTTGTGTTTCCGGGTGCCATTGATGTTCATGTCCATTTCCAATTGCCTTTTAGTGGCACTGTCTCCGCGGATGATTTTGAAAATGGTACTAAAGCGGCGGCGATGGGCGGTGTAACCACGGTCTTAGATTTTGCCATTCAACAAAAAGGCCATTCAATTATGGACGCCGTTACTGCCCGTCAACTGGAGGCTAATAACAAAGTCTGTATTGATTACGGCCTGCATGCTGCCATTACCGATTGGAATGACGAAACACAGGCGGAAATCAAACAGGTTATCGATTACGGGATTCCCACATTCAAAATGTTCATGATTTACAAAGATGAGGGGTGGATGGCCGATGATGGCATGCTCTTTCAAGCATTGGAAGAGACGAAGAAATGGGGTGGCATGATCAGCGTTCATGCCGAAAGCGTCTTTGTGCTTGATATGCTCATAAATCGATACGCCACGGAAAAAGACCGCTGGGGCGCTTATGCCCACACGCTAGCCCGACCCTATTACACAGAATCCGAAGCTGTCCAACGCGCAATCAAATGGGCCGAAGTTACAGGAGGACGATTATATATCGTTCATATGTCCGCTGGCGAAAGTGCACATTATGTTCATGATGCCAAAGAAAAAGGGGTGAATGTGTATGCCGAAACTTGCCCACAATACCTTCTGCTGGATGATAGTGTGTTCAAAGGGGAGAACGGCCATCTGTATGCCACCTGTCCCCAAATAAAGAAGAAGGAGGACAATCATAACCTCTGGAAAAGCCTCATCACCGGCGCTATCCAAGTCATCGCAACTGATACCTGTACTTTTGACACAAAACAAAAAGCCATGTGGAAAGGCGATTTTCGCAAGATCCCCTTTGGGTTACCTGGGGTTGAAACGATGTTTCCCCTCATGTATACTGAAGGCGTGGGTAAACACCGCTTCTCGGTCCACCATCTAGTAAGCTTAACGAGCACGAACCCTGCCAAACTGTTTGGTATGTTTCCACAAAAAGGAACTATCGCCCTTGGAAGTGATGCCGACCTTATGATTTTTGATCCCAAAAAGAAGGTTACCCTACACGCCAATATGCTGCAAACCAATTGTGATTGGAGCCCCTTCGAAGGTTGGCGTTTAACAGGCTATCCTACAACCACAATTTCTCGCGGAAACGTCATCATGAAGGATGGCAAATTCATTGGTCACCCAGGCAGTGGACATTTCATTAAACGGCAAGCCGTAAAGAAGCTAGAACTCTAAAACACATGCCTAGGTCACATTCACTCCAATTTTTCGTTGATTCGCAGGTGTTGATAGAACTACTAATAGACTGCCCATTTTATCCATATCAAGTCGAACCTGCACTATTTTCATTCTCCTCATCTTAATTTGGGGAGAAAGAAAAAAGGTGGGGAGGAAATCCTCAGATGCTGAGGATTTCTCGGGTAAGGGGTTACCATTCTGATGGGGGTTCTTCCATGTATCGATCTTTGCCAGATGCTTCCCACTCGGCTTGGGCTTCCTCAATCGTATCTCGGTAGGCTTTTGGTAATCGGCTGGGTAGGGTAAAGCCGCTTTCTTCGTCGAGGGCATACGAAAACATGAAGGTTCGGTATGCTGTATTCAAAGGTCGGAAAATGAAATAGCTAGGAACGGAGGCAAAAATGGTGAAGAAGATGGCAAAGATGATGCCTGCAATCAGGGCGAAGAAGAGATTTCCCAGTAGGAGAATGGCAAAGACATAACCGAAGAGAAACCCTACTACTAGAAAACCGAGGGAAAGTAAGCCTCCAAAGAAGCTGAACACCGTTGACACGCCGGTCTCTGCGATGTAGACGTCCACTAGGTATTGCCAAGTGACATGCACCGAGCGTTTGATGGAATCCACGAGTCGCCGTTTTTCAATAATGATGGCAGGCAGGGTGAAATAGTTGATGAATCGAAATATGGCTCCGATAATCCGGGCAAAAATACTGCCGATTAATGCCCAGATTCCACCTTGGCGTGCGCCGCCCTGCCGAATGGCACTCTGACCCACTGATACCGCGGTGCGGAGAGCGGCAAACTGAATAATCGTTCCCAAGACTTGTCGCACTTCTCCGGCGCCCCCTCGTAAGACGGGATCTTTTTCGCGATACCAGGTGTGGGCAATGGAGATGTTAATGCCATCAAAGATGTAAAAGACCGAAAAGTACACGAACATAAACGGAATTTGCACCAATATGCTCAGAATGAAAAATATCCATGACTCCGGGGGAATCCCCACCAGGGGTAACCACGTATACATGGCCCCGAACGTCGCCATCATGAGAATGCCGGTCAACAGGCTAAACACTGCGGTGACCAGCGGGATGATGAACATCTCTTTTTCTTCCAGCAGTAGTTGGGCTGTGAATTCCACCAGTTTACCTGCCCGCTCGATTTTACTGCGACGCCGGAACCACACCCAAAACTGAATTACTCCGATGAAAGGAAAAATCAGACCAAAAACCCCAAGGGGCCCTAAAAAGAGGAACATAAAGAAGCCAACTGCGATCATCAAGACGGCTTGCAGAATCCAGAGCACTCGTAATGTTCCTGCTGCCGCACGCTTCATCAATATCAAAATGATGTAAGCCAACCCTAATCCTAACACAACAAGGATGACAATGAACGCCAATTCTGCCCACCAAAACCCAGCCAGCCAAGGCAACGCCAGATTAATAAAATCAATAATAATCGGCAAAAATGGCGAAACAAGGAAGAACAAATTATAGAATCCAAATCCATACAACAAAATAATCCCAATCGCCAACAAAACAATTGGACCAGCAGGCCCACGCTTTGCAGCTCCTTCTTGAGGCGTCATAGTCATCCAGTATGCTAGTTCAAAGCAAAAAGGTTTGCATTTCATAAGCAGAAATTTAACGAAAAACGTCATTTGAGATAGTTACGCAATAAGAACTAAGAAATGAGTCTTTTTTAGAAATTAGACATATACTACAAAGTTCTTTCTCAACTCAGGTGATTAAACCGTGTTATTTCTCGCGCTTGCTATTCTACAGATTTTAACTGCGATTTTGACCATTTACTTTTGGGTGGATTTCTTTTTCAAAGGTAAGGTTCAGGTAACAAAGGAGGCGTGGTATGTAAAATTTGAATCTGCCTTTCCAATTGCAGATTTCTGGATGTCAGCATGTGCACTTCTTGGGGCTGCTGGTCTCTTGCTTGGTCAGTCCTTTGGTCCCTTCTTTGCCCTCCTGGCAGCTAGTTCATTGATTTTTTTGGCCTTGATGGATATCACGTTCAATGTCCAAAATGGGATGTATCGGCTCATCAGAGAATCCCGGGAAATGGTGTTCGAAGTCGTAATCAATGTCTGGTGTCTTGCCCTCGGCATCACGCTGATTCTTGGATTATCTACAGTGTTCCTGTAATGTAATAGGGGACTTGATAAGGAAGCATCGGCTCAGTAAATACAACTCATCCCTGTGAATGGTGCTATCAGTGCCCTCCGATACTCGACTTCGCGACGAGCGTATCCAGGAAGCACAACGTATCATTGACAGCGCACAAAAACAAAACGTGCTCCTTCGATTAATTGGTGGACTGGCAATTCGTCGACACTGTGAAATCATCGGATTTTGTGAACGGGATTATGCCGACATTGATTTAGTAGGGCTGCGAAAACAATCACCGCAAATCATCAAAGTGATGGAAGCCCTTGGATACCAGGAAGACGCTCAGGTAGCAATAGCTACTGATGGCCAACGCATGCTCTTTCTCAACCCCCATTCCACGGATCACATCGACATCTTCTTAGATACCTTCGAAATGGAGCATTCCATCGATTTGAAGCACCGCCTCACAATTGAACCGTACACCATCTCTATTAGCGACTTGCTTCTTACTAAACTTCAAATCCATCGACTAAACGAAAAAGACGTTCGAGACATATTAACCCTCATCAAAGATATACCACAAGGAACCACCGATGAACCTGGAATTATCAATATTACATACATAGCCACCCTCTGTGCCAAAGACTGGGGGCTTTATCACGACGTAACCACCAATATCACTAAAGTCCTTCAATTCCTACCCAATTACTCTCTTTCTTCCACAGAAATTGACCACATCCGCCTAAGTCTACACCATATTCAAACTACCATCGAACAAGCTCCTAAAGGTCGTAAATGGCAATTACGAAAACGCCTAGGTACACGCAAAACTTGGCGCCGTGAAGTGGAAGATCAATCTGAACCTCCCACAATGGATGACACCTCCCTCTCTCGCTCCTAAGCAAAATACGACTACAATGCTTTCCAGAAAGATTAGGATTATGTTCAAGGATACTAGTAAAAACAATACAACTTGTTGGCCATGAATTTTTCTTACATATTCTATTACTTCAAAACAATTGCTGTTATCATCGTTGGGGCTAGCGATCGTTAGTGTGGTTACGGCAGCAGGTGAGATCACATTATTCTTCAGGATTTAGGGAAACGAACCTAACGGCAATGGCGACTGGGGGAATCACTTCCGTTGGTTACAATTGA
>JBHLPI010000027.1:0-24795 GCA_048939595.1 Promethearchaeota archaeon
GATGAAGAACAGAAAAATGTTGCAGAGGAAGTTATTAAGGAACTTGAAAAATCCGGTAAATATTCTAAGCCAATCGTAACGGCAATTGAACCCTTTGAAGCTTTTTATGAAGCGGAAGATTATCATCAGAACTTCTTTGCGCGAAATCCCAACCAGGCCTATGTGCGAGCTGTAATTCCACCTAAACTGTCGAAACTCAAAATAGGATTCGCGGAGAAATTGAAGAGCGACTTTGAATAAGCTAGTTGCCCTTTCGAATCAGTTATCACTCTTGATGTTGGTTCTTAGGCTTAAGCTTGCTAAAGGCCTGAGTGACCATTTGTTTGGGGCCTTCAATATCTCCGACGATGTTTATTTTCTTCAGGTTGATTTCGCCTAATTTTCGTTTTTGGGCTTCTTGAAGCACGGGCATTTCGAGCGGATCGAAGCCCATCATGTGCATACCCACAGCCTCAACTGCAAATGCGTCCCTTCCAACGATGAGTCGGTCAGGGGATACTGTGGTGCGTTTCTTTTTCCACCCAAGGAACGCATGAGTTGCATCGAGGACCGCTAGATCGATGCCGCCTACAGCTTCATACATATCCAGAAGAGCTGTGGAGAGCCGGTTGTGGAATCGATGTTTCTTGGTATCGAGAATGAGTCCAAAGAGGTTTTTAATGACAAAGCCCATATTCATTAAATCTTCTAACCCGGCTTTTTCATATCGGCGGGGGACATGAGTGCTGATGAGGGTTTTGGGTTGTAACAGTGTTTGGGAGAAGGGTATTTCTTCTCCGGCAACTTCGATTAACTGGGTTTCTTTGTCCTGAGACAGATTGAAAGGCACAGCCCTTTCATTGTAACAATTGTTCCAGACCTCTAACCGTTTCAATCCGGGACCTGCTCTGCTGTCGGATTCAGCAATTAGGAGCGCGGGGGCTTTATCGAAGGCTGCGATGATAGAAGTCACTGTCTTCACCGTGGAACAAATCCCCGTTTTGGGATTATAGATTCCAACCTTTACAACGACTTTCCGATCTGGATTGTTGAGGTTATTTAGCCCCCCGATGGTGTCAATGGCCTTATCGAAGGAATCTGTGTTAACGACGGCAACAGTGGTCATCAGCTTAACCAACTAGCATTTGTGTCTTAGGCTGCTAAAGGTTTTTTGAGTATGATTTCGAACATTTGAAGTTCTGGTCGCATTTGTGCGAAGTTAATGGCAACGGGTGCGTTCGCTGAGAAGAAGAAGCTGGCTCGTAAGGGTGTATCACTCCAACCTGCTGCTTGCACTTCCTTGGCAATTTCGACCACTAATCGCTTCCATGCATATTGGTAACCGGGTCTGATTGCGGTGAACCGCATTATAACCCGTGGTTTATCTGCGATGAGGAAGAGCTGATCAGGTTCAATTTTGAGTGGCGCACTGGCAGCGATTACTTTGTCTTTCTCAAAGAGAAGAACGGCATGGCCGTCTTTAAGTACTCGAGTTTTGAAATAACTCTCTCGGGCTTCTTCTGTTTGAAATTCCCCAGCAAGGGTTGGGTCCAGTTGTGAAATTTCATACAAGTATTTGAGGTCCTCGCTAGTAGCAACTCGACTCGTAAACACTGTGAGTTCTTTCTCTAGCTTCCAGTTACTTATCTCCTTAACAGTAAAATCGAGAACGTAACGATAAAGCCGCTCATCTTCTTCAAAGCCCTTCTTTTGCCAGTAGGTGAGCTGTTGTTCAGCGATTTTTGCTGTAAGAACAACGGTTGTCGCGATTTCTTCAGTTTCCTTCCTCTTTTTTAAGAAAGCGAATAAATCATCAAATAACTTAGCTTGTACTTCAGGAGGAGCACCTGGCATAGTCCAAGGATATCCAATGTAGGTTCGCCCTTTTTCGCTGGTGGAATCCCGTGCCGTGATGTAGGCGAGGGGGTCGCCGTTTTCTGTTAGGGCATAGCGAGTCATTTTAGGATCGCGGCTCATGTTTCGAGCACGAATCTGCTCCGCCTGGACTGGGAGACCAGATGCTTCAGTGTATATTTTTGCTT
Source organism: Promethearchaeota archaeon (assembly GCA_048939595.1). Classification (GTDB taxonomy): domain Archaea; phylum Asgardarchaeota; class Hermodarchaeia; order Hermodarchaeales; family Hermodarchaeaceae; genus Hermodarchaeum. Next base: position 2,022 of record JBHLPI010000027.1, read on the forward strand.
GGATGTCTTCGAGCCCTTGGTCGAGCGCCCAGTGACGATATACGATTTTCAAAAGGAATCATCTCCATTAAAACGAGCCCTCAATTATTCTCGCTTAATAAGAATATTAGTGCATTATGTAATATTTAATTCTTGTCATATTAGACCATTAAGGGGGGGGGCGCTAGCCTAGATGCGCTCGAGGGGTTCAATTCCAAGAAGCTTGAGGGCATTGGAAAGAACTTGCCGACTTAGGTCAACAAGAAGTAACCGAGCGTTTTTGAGAGCAGTTGTGTCCGCTTTGAGGACCGGGCAATGATTGTAGAAGGAATTGAAAGCCACGCATAAGGCATAAGCATACTCAGCAAGATGGAAGAGCTCGATGCGGGTGCCCCAGACTTCACGACGTATTCCTTCAACGATTTCCAGAAGCAGGGCTGGGAACCGACCAAGGAGCTTGACGAGTTCAGTTTCGTAGGGATTTTTTAGGCTGCTGATTCGTGCTGTAGTTGGCGCGGCTTCTTTCTGGAGGATTGAGCAGGCTCTGGCGTGAGTGTACATCAGGTAGGGGGCGGCGTTGCCGTCGAAGTTGAGCATATCTTCCCATTTGAACACGATTTGTTTTTCGACTGCAACTTTGAGTAAGGAGTATCTAACTGCAGCGGATCCAACGGCTTCGGCGACTTGTCGGAGGAATTTTGTGTCAGCGTCGGGATTACGTTTTTTCACTTCTTTTCGGGCTCGGCGCGTGGCTTCTCGAATGATGTCGTCAGTGCTTTGATCGATCCAGGTCCCTTTTCTTCCGGAGATGCGAGTGCTGGGTAGGGTGACGAACTCGTAGGCGAGATGGTAGTAATTGGCTGATGCTTTCTTGTAGCCTAAAGTTTCTAGCGTAAGATAAACGGTTCGTTGTTCTTGGCTTTGGGGCATACCAATAACATTGTAGATGATGTCGGCAGGACGATAGTGGCCGGTTTCGCCTTGTTGAGTGGTGGTCCAAATGACGTTGTCATGGGTTTTAGGGCTCTTGAATTGCTTGTATTTGAACGGGTCAGGTATGATGCCGAATTTCCAAAAGTGGAATACAATGTCTTTCCCTGTGTAGGTGGCTACACCATCGGAGCGGACCAAAACCTTCTCAGTATCTTTCAGTTGTTTGAATTCCTCGTAGGCACCTAGGTCTACAATGACGCACCCTGCCTTCTCACCTTTAGATGGACGTGATGCTGTCGGCGCTTTCATGATTTTCTGTAGACCTTCAGCAAACAGACCAGAATGGGCAATGTCACTTTCCCAAACTAACAGATCATGATGCACGTTTAGTCGGTCATGGGTCCTATGATGGGCTCGCAGCACTCTTTCAGACATCTTTCGGGCGGCAGAAGCCACTTCATTGTCTCCTTCTTCCATGAGCTTCAGGTATTGACGAACTTGAGTTTCATCATATTTTTCTTGGGCATCTACATAGAGTCGCCCAATTATCTGGTCATATTTTCCTTTGTATTTTGATGCATCCAAGTGCTTGAGGGCCCAGTAAGCGACGGCGATCTGGAGTCCTAAGTCATTGATATAATCCATCCGGGTAACATCGTAACCGACGGCTTCCATTAACCCAGACACGGCATCACCAAGGACGGCATTCCGAGCATGCCCAATATGCAATGGGTTGTTCGGATTCACGGCTGGATATTCCACAACTACATGATTTCCCACAAATATCTTTGATTTTCCATACGAGGACCTATCAGCTTGAATTGCATCGACAACCAGACGGCGATACAGGATGATATTGATGTAGAAATTAACATATGGACCCTGTGGGATAACTTGCTCAATCAGGGGAAACCGAATAGGATCAAAGACAGCAAGATCTTTGGCAATTTCCGCAGGACTTTTTTTAAGCTGCTGAGCTAGATGGAATGCGGCGGTGCAAGCCAAGTCCCCATGCTGTGGGTCACCGGGTATTTCGAGATACCTGCTGAGATCTTGCCCACTTGCTAAATGAAGGGCTTCTATGACTTGTTTTCGAAATTCTGCCCAGGGATTTTTGACTTTCACCATTATCTGAATCCTATTGAGATAACGCCGAGTCAGCCTTTTCTCTTTTTCGTCAGGTTATTCATTGCCTAAAACATCAAAAACAGGAACGAAACGATTAAAATAGGTGAGGCTATAACTCGCCTGTTTCTAATGTGGGCCCGTGGCCAAGTGGATACGGCGACAGGCTTCGGACCTGTAGATCCGGGGTTCAAATCCCTGCGGGCCCGCCATTTCTTACTCAATTTTTTATTACTTACTCCGTAAGTGCCCCTCTGATTGTTAGTGGATTCATGGTTTGTAAAGACGCCTATTTTCAGTAGTCAGTGAATCTTATGGAGCTTGCCCTAATTTTGCACATATACTTTGTATACATGCACCTAAACATAATGAAGGACGCGTACTGGAGGCAATTCTTGGGTAGTTGTGATGGCAACGTTTACACTACTTAATCGGCTTAAATCGGCTCTGCAGCTTCTTCAAGACCTGTGGGAGAGTAGTGTATTCCATTGAGGATGGAGGAAGTCGATGAGGTTCAAAGGGCCCATGTCGACGGAGATAATCGGTAACATACATACATTGGTCTCGGGTAAAGTCCCAAGCGGGATCATCAAAGACATCAATGGGTTCTGTCAATACACCGTTTTTCATGCTGAATGCGAGGCCAGTGATGCGTGGGGGACCGTCAAATCGTGTGCATTGGGAAAAATGGAGTGGTACAGGCATAAGTGGTCCATTGTGGCTGCCTCGCATCCAACCGGTTACAAGATGACCGAGTGCAAAGCCTTCGAGAACTTCGCCCGTTGCAGGAAATCCACTTTGAGCACGAACGATGGCTGCAGGGTCATCTTTGCCGACGTATTTGCCGGCGACCGCATAGAGTTTTTCTGTTGAAATGACTGCGCCTATCCCTCGGGATTCGTCTTTGGAATAAACGCGTTTGATGACGTAATCCTCGGTCGAACCGATGAGGGCAAGAAGGTCATAGGTTTCAGTAGGGGTTTCTAACTTGACCATTTTGTTGTTCTTGATGTCAAAGACCTCGAAAATGAAGCCATCATGCATCTTTGGGTCAATGATAAGTCCCGCAGTATTGAAAGGGTCGGCGAAAATGCGATAAATGGGATAGTTGTAGGCTCCGGGGGCAGTTTTATCCGCTGTAAAGGCAACAAAGGGTTCAGCAGGGCGTTCTTCAAACTCCATCTCCGCTACTCCAGGACCCATTCCACGGACATTGCCACTGAAAGCTTCTTTCAGGATGTCCTGTCCAGCCCCGTACAAACCACGTTCTTTCGCATTTTCAGCACCTTTCATGAGGGCATCAAACGCGGTTTTATGGATTTCTTCATCGTCAACTCCTCGGGTATGGGTCATCAATATCTCACTATCATCACCTGCATTCCAGATCTTGTAGTCTATGATAAGTCCGGATTGATGGGCTTCATCGATAGTTTGACAGATGACATCTGTTGTCACATCACAGGTTCGGATGTGACCACCAATACTTCCGATATCGGCTTTAATTAGGGTGACAGTAATTTTCACAGGCTCCACCTACAAAGTACAACTTCGTGTCAGGTATTGATGTGCAACACGTTGAAGGCAGATTATCTTATCATTATTAAATAATTTGGTTTGTTAGTACACGAAATTCTGAATCGAACACTAAAGTTCTGTAGAATCAATCAGAATTCTAGGTGTGCAGTTCTTTTAGGTATCTGCGGCTCAATTCAACATAGACCTTCCAATTGGCATCTAATTCCATAAGGTCAGCACGAGTTAGAGTGCGGACAACCTTTCCTGGCACCCCAAGAACAAGGCTTTCGGGAGGTATTTTTTTCCCTGGAGTGATGACACTTCCTGCGCCAATGATAGAGTGATGTCCGATGTGAACCTCGTTAAGAATGACCACCCCAATACCCACGAGGACATTATCACCGATTGTACAGCCATGTGCAACGGAATTGTGTCCCAAGGTGACACGATTGCCAATCTGTGTAGGAAATCGCAGATCACAATGAACTGTGCAATTATCTTGGATGCTTGAATCTGTACCAATGGAGATGGTGTTATAATCCGCACGTATCACGGCGTGTTCCCATACGCTACTTCTAGCGCCAATGGTTGCAGCGCCGATGACCGAAGCACGAGGTGAAATGTAGGCATCCTTGGCGATTTCGGGTTTCTTGTCTTTGTAGGAAATAATGGTCATGAGTTCACTACCTCCGTATCTGAGCTGGATGGTTTCGTCATCCCATAACTGTTACTCATTCACTTGACCTAAAGCGAGTATAGCAGCTCCTAGCGCGCCAGTGTATTGCGGATCTTCTGGAACCCATAACTTAGTGTGGAGTTCTTGTCCCAGGTAGTGGCAGAATCCGGGATTGAGGGCGACGCCACCGGTGATGGCGACAGGTGGTTTAACTCCGACTCGTTGGGTGAGGGTGGCGATTTTGTTAGCCATGGCTTTGTGTACTCCAGCGGCGATGTCTGCGGGGTTATCACCTGCGCCAATACGACCTATTACTTCACTTTCAGCGAATACCGTACATGTACTGCTGATGATGGATGGAGTCTTAGCTTTGAGTGAGAGGGGACCTAATTCGTTGATTGGGAGTTCAAGGACTTGGGCCATCACTTCAAGGAACCGACCTGTGCCTGCACTACATTTGTCATTGAGTTCAAAATCAGTCGGCCGCCCGTCCTCACCGATGCGGATAACCTTTGAGTCTTGTCCACCGACATCGATGAGTGTCTTGATATCAGGATTTAGGCTATGAACTCCTACGCTATGGCAGGTAATTTCGGTTACAGATTTCATAGCGTTTTGGGCTTGACGGCGCCCATATCCTGTACTGATTGCTGGTATTCTAGTCAAATCCTGCTGAGAGGCGGAGGCTAGCTCATCGAGGCAGCGTTGCACTGATTTCTGTGCGGAGGCGCCCGTGGCTAAAAGATAGTGAGCAAGTACTGTCTGGTTTCTGTCTAAAAGTACTGCTTTGGTGGTGGTGGATCCCACATCGATACCTATGCCGAGTTTCGATTCGTTGACCACGGTTATCGGCTCTTATACTATCAATTCGAGGAGGGCTTCGACTCGGGTTTCAGCTTGGGCTTCACTATATTGTTGGCTGTCGACCATATCTCCTTCGATGATGACACCTGGTACACCGGTTCGCCGAGTGATTTCTTCCTTAGTCACCATCTGACCTAATGAATATCGTTTACAGGAACGGACGGAGAACAGGACAAACCCATGCAAATCATAATCTTTGATTAAAGAACACATCTTGTCAATTTTGGCTGGCAGCCCCTTATTCAAGTAGACATTCGAGTATACCTTAGCAATACTCTCAAGGACTTCGCCCCGAGGAATTTTCGCTGACCAGGCATGCGTGTACGAATCCGCGGGGAAGACGACGCCCTGTTTTGCTAATGTATTGAAGAAGTTGTAAATTGTAAACCATGGGGGAATGTTGTCCCAGAGGAGGCGTACTTTCTCGTCGACAATTGCACCGACACCGTTTTTCACACGATCTTCTACCTCGGCGAGAAATGCCTGATAGAAGTTAATGGCTTGCTGGGTTCCTCGTAGCGACACAATAGGCGCCATGGAAAGAAATCGGTCGGCACAGTTGAGCGGTGAAGGTTTATTTTTACATGCCTCGAGTGCGCGAGTCCAAAGGCTGACCGCCTCATTTGATACCTCTGCGACTTGGACCAGCTTGGTATCGTTATACTCGCGATTAAATGTCTCACTAAGAAAGGTGATAAGCCCTTCAAGGCTGGATTTGACATAAGCAAGATGGTGAGGAGGTTGATCCCCTTCAAGTGGGGGTGTATCGACAAGGTAGACAGGAGCCCCAGTCATTTCAGATACTGCCTCGTACCAAGGTAGAACCGTGCCACAAATGTTGTTGCAAGCTAGTAGTGCTTGTGGTGTGGGAAGCCCTGTTAGTGGACTTTGCTCAGGACGGTGCACAGAGCCAATGCTGGAACGTGCATAAGAACACAGTTCTTGGGAAAAGCCCAGTTCTTCAGCAAATCCACAAAGGAGGGGCCCACATTTATCAGAGCCTACAATCGCCCCATATTGTTCCGGATAGGCTGCCGTGACATCGAAGGCGACCGGAATTTCGACTGGGAATCCGGAAGTGACCCATGCCAATCGTCCTTCTTGGGAAGCTTGTTTAGTGCTCAGGATATGCAGGGTCATGGTTTCGCGGAGAAGCTTGCTAGTGTTGAGTTTTCGGTAAGCTTTTTCTTTGATATCAGAGGGCAGTATTATTCACCTCGGGTTATTCATTTTGCTGAGAGAGTTTCGAGGAAACTCTGAATGCGACCTTCCAATCGTATACGATCCGAAAATTCAGGATCTAAAGGAAGGCGAATGGCAGGAATTTTCCGTTTTTCCGCCAGTTTTAATGTGTCAGGAACCTCAAATTGGTCAGGGTCGCAGAAGGATTGTTCGCTGATAATCAATCCGTTCACTCGTAGATTTTGTAAGAGTTGGTCGATAAAGCGTAATCGAGCGGGTAAGCCTTCTTGAGTTGGTTCTGTGGGAGCGCTGAGGATACTGCGAGCCATTTCGGTGAAGGGATCGCCTTGGAGGTGTGGAGGTTTCACGAATATAGTTCGGAACGAAAAGGATAGTACATCAAGTGTCAGTTCCAAGTCTTCCAGACCCGCACTGGTTTTCGCATTTTGAAAATGAACAGCAAATCCCTCAGGATCAATCATTCCACCCAGAACAAGGATGCGTGGTTCACCGTTTGATGGGAAGGTGATCTGATCGGGAATTTGCCCAATGAGTAATCCATGTCGGAGCGCTTCAGCCATGGGGAGAAGCTGGTTTTTCCGTAATGCATCCTGCAGATTGGAGGCGAGGTCTTCGATTTCTTGGAGTGATTGGGTGTCGGGAGCGGTAAGAAAGCGGCGCAGGAGACGTGTGTATTCCAAATACGAATAGAGGGAGGGTTGAAGAATTCGAGCAGCGGTGATGAATTGGGCTGCGGCTCTGAATTCAGCGATTAGGACGGCACCTTGCTGATAATGCTGCATTGAAAAATGAGTTCCTAGTGTTACTTCCAGCTGTTTGCTTAATTCGCGGAGCTCGCTAGTGAGGTAGGTGAGGGCGGCTTCATCATTTGTTACAGGGTAGGTGAGGCGAAAGACGCTGTCTTCTGGGAATCGAGCCCGCCACACATCACCTAGGTTTTGAAGAGAATCACAAGTGCCTCCTGGGAAGACGATGCCTTTGAGATGAGGAAGTTGTTCTTTGGCGCGTTGGCTAAAGAGGTTTCGTGAGTAAGCACAACAGAAAGTTTGTAAACTAGCTTCATAGGCGCTTGGAACCTTAGTTTCGGCCCATAATAGAACAGGTGTAAGGTTATGGGCAAGAAAGAGTTCAAGGGGAACGTGGGAGTAGATATATCCAATGAGCGCACGGTTTGAAGCGATTTGGTCTTGGATAATCTGGTGACGTTGGGTGACAAGAGAGTCATAGCTAAGTGGTGTGCTCATTGGAACCGACCAACTGGTGGAGATATCAGTTGCTTTTTGCCTTAAACTTTCGCACCCAACTAACAATCGTTGTGAAGTGGTTTTACAGATTTCGAAGGAGAGTGTTTACCTGTACTTGTCCTGCCCGGCGAGCGGGGAGATAAGCGCCTGCCACTAATCCTAAAATTACTAATCCTAAAATGGCAATGAGGAGACTAAAGGGGTAGATGATGTTAAAGGGAATCACGTATGGTTGGGGGAAGAGCTGGAGAAGTGAGAACATAAGGACCCAGGAAAATACTACTCCGATTATTAGGCTGAAGATAAAGGCAGCTAGTATTAATCCAACGAACTCGCCTAACACGATTGCAGTGATTTGGTGTCTGGTACCCCCTAAAGCTCGCATAATGGCGTATTCTGTTCGTCGCTCGGAAACAATTGTATTCACGAAAATGGTAAGTGCGACTATACTGATGCAGAGCGCGGCAAGGAACCCAACAGATAGGAGGCTAATGATTCCTTGGGAGAAGAGATAGCCATCAGGATAGGCCGATTCTAAATTGAAGGTTTGTGGGGCCCAGGTGAAGTAAACAAAGTCTATGGATTGGAGAGCATTGAGTGCATTTTGAATAGTATAGGCAGGGTTGAGTTGGGCAAGGAAGGTCTGGGTGAGATTTACATAGTCATAGACCTTCCAAGAAGGAACTTCGACGAGGAAATAATCTTCGTGCACAAAGGCAAAGGCGTTTCCTGTCTGAAAGCCGAAACCGGGGCTTGTTGAGACGGAAGCACCTGGATCAGAGGGATTTGCATAGCCAAATCCAGGTGCTGTCCGCATTATCCCGACAACTTCGAAGGTTTTAGTTTCAAGGATTACAATGCGCTGATCCCAGACACGGATATCTACAGGGTCACCTACGGCTTTATTCCAGAGGGTAGCTAGATGTTCGGGGAGGATGATTCCGTTGGGATTGGCTTCGAGACGGTTTAGGACAGTAAGGTAGTCATCTCCTACCATGCTTGTGTGATCCCATTTCCCTGCTTGTGCATAGCTTGCTGGTTTGATTCCATACAATCGGAATTCAATGTTACCTCGATCAGCGCGAACTTCAATGAAAGGTGTCGCGGAGCGAATCTGTGGAAGTGCTGTGATTTCTTGAACTCGTTGAGCTGGAACCGGACCACTGTAGATGCGGATATCAGCCCCAACATAATATTCGATTTGTCGATTGAGATGAACCTGATAGGTTTGGGCTTCAACAGCGGAAAAGAAGGTAATCGAGAACGTGAGAAGCAAAATGATTAATAGGGGCACAATTCGTGAACGACGTACCTTAACACTTTTTGCAAAAAGTGTGCTTTTTTGCCCGAACACAGGACGAAGGAGGTTAGAGAACCCAGCAATTCCAGGACGAAGAATCCGAGCCATAGCATCGGTTAATATTACCCAGAACGCCACAGTACCAATGAAGAGAAGGAGCGCCATGTCAACTGTAAGGGGAACAGAGATCACAATATTGATGAGCGGCCAGAAAACGGCTATGACCACAGCTACGTAGAGTACTTGCATCCAAGTCTTGATCTTCCACCGCGAATTATCTCCACGAATGGCAGAATACAGTTCGGCTTTCAGGAAGGACCTGGTGATAAAAATCGTGTAAATAGCTGCGGGAAGAATTATGACTAGCGCTGCAAAAAGCCAGGTGACTGGATTGAGTTGTGAAAAAGCAAGATACCGCGTGAAAATGTTCATGTCAAAGAGAAGGAAGGAAGCCGCAGAGGGTATGAGGCAGCCGATGAGGACACCTAGAAGCCCGCCGACAACCAATCCGACAACAGCTAATATCAGGAATTCAAGTAATAGCGTACCATATAATTGGCGATAACTTGCTCCCCGTGATCGAAGAATGGCGATTTCCGGACGGCGTCCAGAAATGAAAAGGGTGGTGGTAAATGTGGTAAGGAGGATAGAGAGGATTACAATGGGTAATACGAGAATTCCCATTGTCCGACGTTCAGTATAGGCAGCGATATAGTTTATTAAATTGTTAAGAGCGGAACGCCCTCCCAGAAAGACATTAAAGGATTCTTCAATCGAGGTAAATAACCGATCCAAGATCGGTACGGTATTTTCCAAACCTGCAGCATAGAAAGGTACGGGATCGACTTCCACTAGTAACCGGGGAAAGTTGACATAGAGAGCTATAAAATTATAATCAGCGGCTGTAAGCTCTGTGTTTGAAAGTATCATGCTGTCGAGCCAGCCAAAAACGACTTCTTGCCCGGAAAAGGGTCCCCAGTTGACCCGAGAATACGTGGTGTAAGATTCTAGGAGTGGATCTAATGTGGTTTGTACCTCATAAATGCCTGCGACACGTTTGCCTCCGAGGTAAGCAAGGTTAAGAGTGCCAATATTACTCGCGTAACGATAGTTTCGAGCGATGGAAATATCGATGGTGGTTCCAACGGTAACTTCGAGCCCCATAACAGTATATAGGTCTTCAACGACCCGACGACTCAGGAGAACCTGCCCAGTATCAACCCGAAATGACCCCGCAATAATATCGAAGGAGCGCTCCGCTCGGGCTAGGAAATCATTATCGGTGAAGATTGCTTGTGCGTCTTTGATTCCCCGCATGTATGGCCAAGGTAAATACTGCTCAAAGGGACGAAGATCACTGACTTCAAATAATCCCACGGATCCATACACGATATGGGATGACCTTGTGGTTTCTTGATTATTTACAAAATCTCGGACTGGATAAATAGCATTGGGATCATCGTAAGGGTAGTTAGGACTTTGGACGCAGTAGTAATGAAAAGGCGTGTTAGCAAAGTAGTCATCAATCGCAACACGAGCACCTGTGTCTGTCCAGACGAAAACAGAGGTTACTAGTGCGACACCAATCATGATGCCGATTAACAGGCTCAATGACCGTCGTTTGTGCCGACGAATGCCGGTGAAGACATAACCCCAGATATACATACCTTGGGCCACACTACCCTTCCTGGGAACTGGCGACGCACATTCTGTGCTTGGTTCCTTATCTTGTACAGCGGTCTCATCAATATCATCGATATCAGATGCCAAGATTCGGACTCCTTTCGGTGGTTTATATGGGGTTGCTCGCTATGGGTTGAACGCCACGAACCTCTTGATTACCCAAAAAACTTTTGGAAGAGACAAAAAATCGAAGGCGAGCTGAATCTTATGCTATCACCAAAATCTCCTTAAGATGAATAGAGCCTACGGGTCAGTAGTGATTCAAAGTGACATCCTCAATTGAAATGGCTGAACTGACCAAGCAATTTGAGAAAATCACCGCAGTGAAAGACGTTTCCCTAGATGTTCACCGAGGTGAGGTCTTTGGGTTCCTTGGACCGAATGCCGCTGGAAAATCAACCACTGTAAAAGTTGCAGCAACCCTTTTGGCACCCACTAAAGGATCCATTTCAATTGAAGGCTATGATGTGCAAGAACAAGCTGTTGAGGTTCGTTCGATTATCGGTCTTTTACCTGAGGATGGAGCCACGACTCATTATGATCGGCTAACAGCCTATCAAAACCTATACTATTTCGGACGACTATATGATGTACCAGAAGAGAAACTTGAAGATCGGATTGAGCAGCTGCTCGAGTTCCTTGAGTTATCTGATCGCCGTGATGACTCACCCGCAACGTTTTCTACGGGATTAAAGCAGAAGCTCTCAATTGCTCGTTCGATGATTCATAATCCCACAGTGATTTTTCTTGATGAACCCACGTCCAGTCTCGATCCCATTATGTCAAAAAGGGTTCGAGAGTTTATTGACAGACAGGCCGAAGGGGGAAAACAGACTTTCTTCCTATGTACCCATCTGCTTTCTGAAGTGGAAGCTCTCTGTGACCGCGTAGGATTTATCTCAAAGGGTGAACTGGTTGAAGTCGGACGCCCAAAGGATTTACGTCGAAAATTCTGGACGGTTCATACCTATGAGTTACAGGTTGTTGATTCCGACCCCCGACAAAGCGTGGAAATCATCATCTCAACTGGGCTTGTCTTGTCCGCAAGAGTAGAAGGGAAACGTGTTGTATTTGAAGTTGAGGATGCTGAGACAAAGAATCCTCAGATTCTCCGAGCTCTAATGGAATCAGGACAAAGCATAGTAGAGCTTCGAGAGCGGATACCTGACCTAGAGGCAGTGTATCTAAAGGTGATTGGAGGGAATTAATATGTGGAAGAAAGCATGGTTCATGGCGCGTACAGAAATTCGAATGGTCTTTAAGAGCCGTCAAGTTCGAATGATTCCCATTATGGTCGTAATCATGTCCGTCGCGTTTGGGGGATTAATGACCTGGTTGATTCTTTCATTTGGATCCCATGATGTCTACTTTTATTCTATGATGATGAACAGCATCATGGGAATTGTTATTACGCTTTTACCCATTATGCTTCCAATTCTAATTGCGGCTGATTCCATTGTCGGAGAAAAGGAGCGACACACCCTTGTTCCATTGCTGGCTACACCATTGTCTGATGGGGAACTATTGCTTGGGAAGTTTCTCACAGCACTAATCCCTGGTTTACTTGTGGCTTACGGAAACCTAGCCCTAGCCGTATTCATGGTAAATGGGGTAGTTTTGTTTGTAGCACCTTCTCTTTTATGGGTGTGGCCTGATCCCTTATCGTTAATGCAGGCGTTAATACTTCCCGTTCTCTTTTCTATACTTGCTGTTGGCATGATGGTAATTATTTCTGGACGGGCGAATACAGTGTACGAAGCATATCAAACTGGAGGTGTTCTGATTCTTCCTGCCATGGCCTTTGCGTATTCAGGATTCTTCGCAGGACTAAGCGTAATAATTTTTGTTGCAGGGGTAACAATCCTCGTTGTTGTTGATTTCATTCTGTTTCGTGTGGCAGTACGATTATTCAATCGAGATGACTTGATGACACGAACGGGGTAACGAGCGGTTAATATAAAATAACATTAAAGGGCACAAATCTTGCATGAATCGGATACCGAGTGTGTTTCTCGATGTCAAAGGTATATCGAATAATTGCACGTGTTCATGAAATGCGTGCTGAAAAAGGAAAAATGCCCTGCCGCTTGTATAAAGTCGGCGATGAATTTGACCTTTCAAAACCAGAAGAGAAAGAGAAGGTGTGCCGCTGGGCCTATAATGCGATGTTTCCTTTCATTACAATCTTGGAATTTGATGGAACAATCCCATGGGAACCAGAGGCAGACCGAGGATATGTCGCTTGTCCGGATCCTCACAATATCGTAGTTTTCGAAATTCGTCGTGAAGAACCTCTAGTTGAGCGGGAGAATCCATAATCTAACTTACTTATGGCAGTAATGTTAACGTGGAGAAGAATCCCTGCGTTATGGAGGGCTCGAATGCCTTTCATTGTGGTCCCTTTTCTGCTGATAATGGGTCTTCTTCAAAATCCTAGTATTCACCAGCATAATAGGTGGCTAGCATGATAAGGATTACACTTAAGATTCCCCAAAATAGGATATCCCAGCGAGAGAGGGTAAGAACTTTCTAAGCTACAACGGAGCCCATGATGAATGGCAATACACCTACAAGGTGAAACGGAAGGCGCGAGAGAGCAAGCCAGGCTCCGATTTTTTCTTTCATACGCATTCTCTTGTGTAACAGGAGTAAAATCCTTTGTACCTCTTATTTGGAGATAAATAGAGAATAGGTCGGAATTTTAGAGGGCTGTACCACAGTTGGGACAGGTGACTCGGTTGGAGGCCACCAGTTTGCCGCAGATGCGGCAGGTGACAAGACGGACCTGAACTGCAACAGCGTCCTCAATTGCAGAGGGAGTGAGAATGATTTTGCTGTCTTCAACCTCGATTTGGAATCGCCGCGGATGACCTAACTCACGTAGAATATTCTCAGGCAAGGGGAGGCGATCCTGGTTGTCTAACTCAAGAACCCGGGTCCGTTCCAATTGCTTGAGGTGGACACCAGCATCGTGAGTACCGCTGATGATGCCATCTCTTAGTTCGAGTGTTCGGCGGGCTTTAGAAGCGATGAGCTGACTGTGTGTTACAATGAGAAAGGCTGTGCCGAATTGTTCGTTTAGGTCCTTGAAGAGGTCTAAGATTTCTTCAGCGTTAATGAGGTCAAGGTCACCAGTTGGCTCATCTGCAAGTACTAGGGAGGGATTGTTCATCAGTGCGGAGGCGATGGCAACTCGTTGGCGTTCGCCCCCTGAGAGTTTGCCTGGTATATGGTCCATACGATTACCAAGCCCGACAGCTTCAAGGAGTTCTGCTGATCGTTGTTGTCGCCAGGATTTGGGAAACCCAGCGATTCTTGCACTGAGTTCGACATTTTGTCGAGCAGTCATGTGGTGTAATAGGTTGTCAACTTGAAAAACAAACCCAATGAATCCTCGTCGGGCAGCAGTTATGGTTCGATCGTCTAGTTTTGAGATATCTTGTTTGATATTAGACCAATAGACTTGCCCGGCGCTGGGACGAAGGGTTCCGCCGAGGATATTGACGAACGTGGTTTTTCCGCTACCCGAGGGACCAACGACAGCGACGATTTCGCCTTGGAAGATTTGCATAGATACTCCACGGAGAGCGACCGTTTCGATTTCTCCAGTTTGGTAGATTTTGTAGACATCATTGGCCATAAGGACCAGATCTTCGGGGACTTCTGCAAATTCTTCCTCTTTGACGAGACCGGTTGATAGTTCAGGTATTTGATCCATGGTTAACAACTCTTTTAATTACAGGTTACGGAGAACCCGCCCAACGTTGATGCGACCTGCACGGCGAGCAGGAATGTAGGTTCCTATACTCATTCCGACTATCACTATTCCAAGCACAATTATGAGGACAAGGAGTGGAATCGCGAGAGTAAAGGGCACCACAAAGGGGAATGGGAAGAGGCTGAGAAGTACGTTCATGAGGAGCCAAGAGAATACAAAGCCCAGAGCCAAGGCTACTAGAAATGATGTGAGAATCAGTCCTATGAATTCCCCAAAGACAATCGAGATGATTTGTCTCCGTGTGCTACCAACAGCGCGCATGATAGCATATTCGGTTTGGCGTTCAGAGACAATAACACCGACGAAGAGGGTGAGGGCGATGATGCTAATGATTAGACAAGCAAGGAACCCAATTGAGAGAATGCTGACTACTCCCCGGTTGAATAGGTACCCATCGGGATATGCTTCTTCAAGGGAGAAGCTTGCTGGCGAGTAAACTCCCGTTGGGAATCCTAGTCCACGAATACCAGATTCGACATCATCAATATGCGAATCACCATTAGTTAATGTTAGGATTAGCTGTGTGTTCGTCATGTTTAGACTTGTGAGATAGCTGAGGTTCACAAAGGCATAGGGTTGAGCAGCTTGGAATTGAAAACCATTAGTGGTATCTGGGGGGCGTATTGGATCTTCAGGATCAAAATATCCTAATCCTGGAGCACTTTGTCCAATGCCAACAATGGTAAAGAGGGCATCTTGGACTACGCCACCACCGCCTTGGTCATAAACGAGGATACCCAACTCTCTTCCAACCCAGCGACCTAGTCGTTCAGCAATGGTGCGTGGGAGGATGACACCATTTGGTGTCTCCTGAAGTCTGTTGAGCACGGTTACAGGATCTTCTCCAACAAAACTACTTGGATCCCAATATCCGATCTCACCATAAGCGTCGGTGTCTATTCCGTAGATGGCAAAGGAGATTGTGCCGACAAGTCCCCATGTACGAACAAGCGGGGTGGCAGCTTCGACGCCGGAAACTTGGAGAATATCTTGAACCCGGCTGGTTGGTACCCAATTGCTTTCTACGCGGACATCTGCTCCAATGAAGTATTCGATTTGCCGAGTAGCATTACCTTGCACAGTATATGCCTCTACAACTGCAAATACTGTTACGGAGAACGTGAGGGTTAAGATGAGAAGGAGGGGTACGATACGTTCCCGACGAGTGCGCATACTCTTCTCAAAGATGAACGCCTTCTCCCCAAAGATTCCCCGGAACCCACGGGTAAGCCCTGCAACGCCTCGACGCACAATCCGAGACCCTGCATCACTTAAGAGAGTCCAAATAACAACGGCGTAGATGAATTGCAGAATGGCTACCATTGGGGTTGCAGGGAAGAAGAGGACAGCGTAAATAAATGCAATAAGGAGAATGAGACAGATAACAAAGTAGAATGAGATTGCTAGGAGATCTGATTCTCCTGGAGGGTTGATACCGACCATAGCCTGATAGATTTCCGTTCGTAAGAAGGAGCGAACATAGATGAGCGTAAAGACGAGAGGGGGTATAATACAGGATAATAGGGCGATAAACCAAGTGAGAGGTTCAAGGCGTACCACGGCGAAGAACTCAAAGAAGACGTTCATATCAAATATCAGAAACCCTGTGGAAGCAGGAATGAGCGAGCCCACAAATAAACTCAAAAATATACCAAAAACCAAGGCCACGATGGAAATCACAATGAATTCGAGGATGAATGCCGCGTAGAGTTGGCGGAAACTTGCTCCTCGGGCGCGCAGGATAGCAACCTCTGAACGGCGACCGCTTAGGAAGATATTGGTGGCAAAGGTTGTGAGAAAGATGGAAAGAATGATAACCGGTGCTACTAGAACGGCCATTGTTTGACGAGAACGATAGGCTGCAATGTATTGTTCAAGATATAGAAGTTGACGTTCTCCCCCCACAATGATATCGCCTTGGAAGGCAGCTTCAGCTTGTAGTTTAACATTTCGGAGAATTTGAGGCACTCGGTCGATTCCAAACGCTAAAACCTCAGCAGGATCAAATCGGACGAGCAACCTAGGAAAGAGGGCATTTGTAGTAAGAACATCCCGTTGCCCTGAATCCAATTGTTCGTAATGAAAGATAATCCCATCATTCCATCCGAAAACAGTCTCCAATCCTGAACCAGGGTAATTTGTTCGACCAGAGCCAGAAAAGGTACCATACAGAACAGTATCTTCAGGGCGGAGATTATAGATACCAGCCACGCGAATGTTAGTTATATTGAATTGGGCGATGTCCCCAATCGTTGTCGGGTCATCGTACATTGAGGCCACTGCGACGTTAATGTAACTGCCTTCTTGAATGGTCATATTCAATATTTCTTCAGCATCTCTCACTACACGAGCGCTGACCAAGCATTGTCCAGTTTCTACTGAAAATGTGCCATTATAATCAAACTTTGATTGCACTCTGGTCAGAAATGAAGAGTCGACAAAGAATGTCTGGAAATCTTTGATATTATTCTCATACGGATAAGGTAAATAAGGGTCACTAGCGGCTTTGGTGGTGCCGTTGAGGATGCCTATTGATTGATATACGACAAAGGAGGCCTCATATACGGATTGCGACATGAACCAATTCTGAACAGAGAAAATCATATGGGTATCAACAGGATATTCAAACCGTTGGACGATGTTGTATTGGAAGATGTTATCGTCGAAATAATCATTAATGGCCACACGAGTGCCTGTATCAGTCCAGACAAAGACTGAGGAAACAAGGCAGACTCCGATAACGATGCCGAGTAATAAGCTCAGTGAACGGGCTTTGTGTTTTCGAATACTGTTCCCGACATAGCTAGCAATGTAACTTCGGCTACCAGTGGTATTGAGTGAACCAGCTGCGGTCTCCGCGGCTCCACTCATGACTTGGCCTCCTTAACCTCCGCTTCCTTTCCGTACATCGAAGTGTCAGTGTGAAGCTTTCCATATTGGAGGACAAGAATTCGATCTGCGGCACTAGCAACTTCAGGGTCATGCGTGGCAACGATCATGGCTTTCCGTTGATCGTGGGCCAGTTCTTTGAAGAGCTTGATAATTTCTACTCCCGTGGCAGTATCGAGATTTCCTGTAGGCTCATCCGCAAGGAGGATGACAGGTTCATTTGCTAAAGCACGTGCTACTGCTATTCGTTGCATCTGTCCACCGGACATTTCGTTGGGGTATTGTTCAGCAGAATCCCGCATCCCAACAACATCTAACAAATCTAGCGCTCGCTGAACACGTTCTTCTTTGGATATATCAGCAAAAATCATAGGAACTTCGACGTTTTCCCGGCCATTCATAATGTCTAACAGATAAAAGCCCTGGAAGACGATTCCTATCTTGTGTCGCCGCATTAAGGAGAGTTCTTTATCGCCTAACCCATTAAGCGTTTCACCATCAATAATAATCTCGCCTTGAGTGGGCTTATCTAAAAGCGCTAGGAGATTGATTAACGTAGTTTTACCGCTTCCACTCGCACCCACAATTGCAACAAATTCGCCCTGCCGAACTTTGAAATCTAAACCCTTTAAAACTTCAACTTTGATAGCCCCATCATCATAATTTTTGATAACCTGGCTACATTCAATGACAATACGGTTTGATGACAATCTAGGCACCTATGATGTCACTATTGCGGGATCAGGTTGGTCCAGCTGAGCCAGCATTACTGTTCTCAGCTTTAAGTTAGTGGCATGTGCAAAATTGTACTTTAGAAGTTTTTGGTTCAAACATGGTTTAGAATTTCGCGATTACAGATTTACCGAAGCTCTTGATTTGAGCGAGCTCCTCTTTATGGGGGAACATAAAAATCATGTGTTCCACCCCAATCTCTTCAAATTGGTGCAATCGTCTTACAACTGAATCCGCTGTACCCCATAAGGATTTGTTAATTCGTTCTCGGTATTCGCTAGGTGACATATTGCGGGATTTGGCGTTTTCGAGTATGGCAGCCTCCATGTCCTCAGTGGAATCAAATAGCCTAGTCCACAAGCCTAGCGATTTCTTGATTACTGATGGATCACGATCATATCTTTTGCATAATTGAGCAAGGCGTTCAAATCGTGCCTTTAATTCAGAAGGCGTGCTCATCCACGCCACGTTAATACCGTCTCCATATTTTGCAGTGGCACGGAGCATCAATTCCTTACCATTTTGAGCACCAACCCAAATCCGCATGGGTTTTTGGACCGGTTTGGGGAAGGCGATAACCTCCTCAACTTTATAATGGGCCCCTTTGAATGTGAAGCGCTCTTTTGTCCAAATGCCTCGAATGATTTGGATAGCTTCGTTCAGTTGCTGAATCCGAATTTTAGGTGCTGGAAATGGGTATCCATAGGCCTTGTATTCAATTTCTTTCCATCCCGCGCCAAGACCAAAGTCTAATCGCCCTTTGGATAAGACATCTAATGATGCTGCCATCTTAGCGGTTAAGGCTGGGTTCCGGTAACTCTGACAAAAGACCATACTTCCAACACGAACTTTGAGGTTCTGTTGTGTTAGGGCAGTCATAAGTAACCATGGATCCAAGAGTACACGATCAGTGGACTCTTGATCCAACATGAAATGATCCGAAAACCAAATCGTGCCAAATCCGTTTTGTAAGGCAACCTCAGTTATTGAGGAAACGTCATCAAAGGTGTAACCGAACTGTGGCTCGATTTGCACACCAAATTCCATTCTTAGCTCACCAAAGCATTCAATTCACTGAAGATAGTAAACACGGTTGGTGAGGTCGGCTTATATACTATAAATCTGCTAGCCCTGAGCTAGACCCAATGGTAGGAGTGGCTCATGCATGCTAGATAAACTTCACGCAGCAGTCCTAATCGGCGAGAAACTAGGCGCTGATTTTGTTGAAGCCCGTTTTGATGATTTCACCCTCCGTACTCTTCGACGAATTAAAACACGAAGTAACGATACTTGGAAGGATATCCTCTCAAAATCTCGGACAGGAATTGGTATCACCTGCTACTTCGATGGAACACCGGGATACTCCTTCACCGCAAGTGAAGAACCAAAGGATGTTGAAGAAACGGCCAAACGGGCTTTTCGGATGGCTAAAGCGGCATCCACCGCAGCCTCTCTAAAACTTGGGTTTGAGCGAAGACCAGAAGTGAAAAGCAAACCCTCAGATACTCTCTCTGTGAAGATCCATCCTGACACGAAACCACAGGAATTCAAAATGGATCTTATCAACCGCATGGTCGAAACCGCTTCAGAACACGGAAAAGAAGTGGAAAACATCACAGGAGCCTACGGAGAGCTATACGGACAAAAGATCTTCACAAATAGTGAAGGATCGAATATCGATTGGGAGTTTCTAGTTGTCGATCTGACCTGCCGAGTTACGTCGAAAACTAGTACCGGTGACTTGGTCTTCGCATCAGAACGAAAAGCTGGTAGTCATGGTCTTGAAGCCTATAATCAGAAGGATTCCACACCTGAAGAGATCGGAGAAACTGCTGGGAAGTTTGCCACTGAACAGCTTCAGGCAAAGGCCTGTCCTGCTGGGAAATTTCCCACTCTAATAGATAATGCCTTAGCTGGTGTATTAGCGCATGAGAGTTTTGGCCATCTGAGTGAAGCGGATTTTGTGACGATAGGCGTGTCTCCTCTCGCTGGAAAAATTGGAACTACCCTTGGTACTAAACACGCGACCATAATTGATGGGGGAATTCCCGATATTGATAAAACTGGGGGACTATGGCTTCCCTTTGATGACCAAGGGATTCCGGCCAATATGACAACCATCCTTGAGAAAGGCGTGTTGAAGCACTTTCTCCATAACCGAGGAACTGCACACCAATTAGAACAAGAGCTGACTAGCAACTGCAGAGCAATTCACTTTGGCTTTATGCCAATCCCGCGGATGACAAACACGTTTTTCACTTCAGGTAGCCTGACAGAAGAAGAAGCACTTGAGCAATTGGGCACAGGTGTGTATGCGATTCAAACAGCTGGCGGACAAGTAGAAGGGGACGGAAGTTTTCTATTCAAAGCGAATCGAGGATATTGGGTTGAAAACGGCCAAATCCAACATCCAATTCGAGAAGTAGCACTTTCAGGCAATATTCTTCAGCTCCTACAGCGGGTTGTTGGAGCGACTCGTGACCTTGAGATTTGGGGAACCTACTTCGGTGGATGCGGAAAAGGTGGACAGCACCCATTGCCTACAGGTCTGGGTGGACCAAAACTGCTCATAGAAGATGTAACCTTCGGAGGAAAAGCCTAGGCAAGGAGATGCAATCGGATGGAGTTTGAAAAAATAAAGGACAACTTGCTCGCTGAGATTGATACTGGATTGAAATTTGCCCAATCTCAAGATAAGAAAGCAGATTTTGAACTTTTCTTTTATTATCGTAGTGAGTCCAATGTAGAAATCAAACAGGGCGTTGTCGAAGCGACAGATGGAATAGTGGCCGGAAATGCAGTCCGTGTGGCTAAGGATCAGCGGGTGAGTTTCTCTTCTTCAAGCGGAATCACCCCCTCACAGATTCAACGGAGTGTCAAGGCGGCTCTAGCGAGTTTGAAGGCAACCGCTGAAAAAGACACTCGTTTCAAAGGGTTTTGTGAGCCTAAACCACCTGGAAATGAGGGGAAATTTTCTCATGAGATTCTAGAACTAGCGACTGAAGATTTGGTAAAAATGTCACTCCAACTCATTGGAGATATGACTAGTGTGAATGGGCGTGTTCTTGCGGCGGTTGGTTGTGAAAGGACTTGGGGTGGATTTGCAATTGGCAACACTTTGGGTGTGCAGGCGGCATCCAGTTCCGCTTATAATGCTTGTAGTGCATATGCGATGGCGATTGACGGAGATGAACGAAAGACCGCGTCGGAAGAACTAGTCACACGTGAAAAAGCTCTCGATGTAACGGGAATAGGGCAAAAAGCGGCAACAAAGGCAATTAACTTACTTGGCACCCAGAAACTCAATCAAACAACAAAACTACCCACGCTTTGGGTACCTTGGGCTGCAGCCAGCTATATTCTATCGAGTCTTCAGCAAGCAGCCAAAGGGCAGGCTGTGGTTGAAGGCTTATCTCCCTTGAGTGCAAGACTTGGCGAAAAAATCGCCCATCCGAGTTTCAGTCTAATCGACGATGGACAAGATCCTTTGGGTATCTCAACCGAAGCTATTGACGCGGAGGGACATCCCCAAGGCAAAACCAGTATTATTGAACATGGTGTTTTGAAAGGCTATCTCTTCGATTCATATTATGGACGAATCGCCGGAAAAGATTCAACTGGTAATAGTGCTCGTTCCGGTGGACCATTTGGTTCAAGGTTACCCTATGAAGAAGCCCCAACGATCTTTAGTAAGAATTTAGAAGTTACTCCTGGGAAGAAATCACTTGAAGAGCTTATTGCATCAATCGATGGCCAAGGATTATTAATCACAGATATTCCCATTGGAATATTTCATAGCAATGTGGCAACGGGTGAATTCTCAGTAGTAGCAAATTCGGTATTTCTCATTGAAGATGGAGAAAAGAAACACCCCCTTGAACCCATTTCAATTGCAGGGAATTTCTATGAAGGCCTAAAACAACTTCAAGATGTAGGCAATGACATTGAAATTACCTCATTGTTTGTCACAACACCCAGTCTCCTCATTGATGGATTTTCCATAACCGGTTAACGATATCTTTTGATTTCATCCACAAATTCTTCCACAAACCATTTGAAACCACAACGTTTTTTGAAGCGAAGATACTCGATTCCCGTAGAGGAGCTTGTGTGCCGGTGCCTGAAACGCTAGCGTCTATTGTCTCTGAAGTGAGGGACTATTGGGGTTTACGTCGCAAACAGCCCATTGGTCAATTAGTCACAATTCTCCGGAAAGAGGGCTTCAAATGCCCTCATGTTCTTTCCTCGATTGGAGAAGACTCTGCGGCCATTGATTTAGGAGGCGATAATCTCATTTTGCTTTCGACTGATGCAGTCATCCCTGAATTGGCTCAGTCGAAGCCTTTTGCGGCAGGATATTCGGCGATATTAGTCAATGTAAACGACATCTATGCCGCTGGAGGTCGACCGATTGTTGCCATGGTGAATATCGCCTTCACCCAAATGGAAGCAGGAGTCAAGTTCATGGACGGTATCTGTAAAGCAGGCCAGAAATTCAAAGTTGAAGTCGTTCGAGGTCATACTACTCCCTTTGCCCCCGTTAACGGAGTTAGCGCTTCAATGTGTGGAACTGTTTCCCGAGAGTCATATATCAGTGCTGGTGGTGCACAACCTGATGATGGGCTAATTTTAGCAGTCGATTTAAAGGGGCGGGTTTCACCGAATTATGAGTTTGGATGGGACACAACAACCATCAAGACCTCCCGGGAAGTTTTGAAACGTTATGAAGCTATGCGCGTTCTTGCTGAAAGGCATTTACTTTCTGCGTCTAAGGACTTGAGTAATGGTGGAATCATTGGGACGACGCTTCTAATGCTCGAATATGCACAAAAAGGTGCATTAATTGACTTAGA
>JBHLPI010000097.1:0-7445 GCA_048939595.1 Promethearchaeota archaeon
TTCACCTTTCGGGTTTGTTCGAAAATTACTTGACCCCAAGCCGCATCGACCATAGCTACCATCGGGAATACGGCGTTGGCGTTATCCACTGGCCCATATAGGATGAAATCTGCTCCAGCCGTTGTGGCGAATACTGCTACTGCGGCTATACCTGTTTCACGAAGATTGCTTCTGAACTTGGTGGTCAATCCCCCCCAAGTTTCGATTGCATTATGGGATCCACACCCACAAACCATTCCAAACTGGTCTTTCAATTCCATAATTGTTTTACTGGCTATACCTAGGCTCGGAACATCGAGAACACACGTATCGACTAGCTGTTTAGTTATTCCACACTTTTGAGCTACATCAACAAGTCCATTCCCTTCGGAATTTTTAATGACTTCAATTCGACCTGAAGTAGTTACGAGTTGAGGATCTAAAGCGAGTAATATTGCTTGTTCAACACGAAGATGCTGAAGCCTTTCGAGTTCCTCTTTGGTTGACTTTGGTGAAAGCGAATTGTAAACCACTCGACTAAGAAGCCCAATTTCTTCTGCATAATCGATTGCTGCAATGCGAATAGAAGGCACCGATGAATCTAGTAGAAGTGGACAATTCGTTGTTTCCGCAACAAAATCGATGTATTGTGTTAGGACTTCTTTCGAATCAATCACGACATCCAACATGCAGGGATTGCCAGTTTTTTCCATCATCTGGTCTTGTGTTTCGATTAACTGTTGAGCCTTTTTCCGATTAAAGTGACCTTCTTTAGCATCTGAGACGATTTTGTGGCCATGATAGAATATGCTTCCAATCAACACTGTAGGGACGTCACCGGGTTGACCACCAATCTGCACTCCATTAATTTCAAAAGACTGTTGTGTCGCACTGAAATGAGTCATTTTCCAAATACTCCATAATTAATAATCCCGCAGCTTCGCAGCGGTTTCGAACATCGTGGTAATATTTTCTGGTGGCACCTCTGCAGTGATATTGTGGATATTTGATGCGATGTATCCCCCTCCCGGTTTGAGACATTCCATGTTATGTTGTACTTCTTTTTCAATTTGGTTTGGTGTTCCGAAGGGAAGAATATGTTGTGTGTCACAAAGCCCACCCCAGAAGGTAATCATATTGCCAAACCGTTTTTTGAGACTACACGCTTCCATGTCAGCGGCCCCCACTTGCACTGGATTCACAGCATCATAGCCGATTTCCGAAAAATGAGGAATGAAATTTACTATAGAGCCACAGCAGTGGTAATTAATTTTGATGGGGGCAAGGGCATGGAGGGTTTGGGCAAATCGTTGCTCAATTGGCTTGATTAACGAAGCATAGGTTTCTTGGACATTCATAATGGGTCCTGTTTGTTCGGCTAGATCACCATTGACCGCAATTATGTCAACGTAGTATTGGTCACCAAACTTGATTTCGTTAAGAAACGTTGTCGCATAATCTGTCCAGTATTTTTCCAATTCTTCCATTGCCGCCACAATCAGTTGTGGATTTCGACGTAAAAGAAGCAACGTTTTGGTAAATCCGAAGAGGAACGTGGTATATTCATAGATACAACCTAGTGGTGGAGCCGCAACCGCAAATTGGGTGGTTTCACGTAACTTCTTTGCCTGTTCACGTAATCCTTTCAAAGGTGTCCGGTCTGTGCCATCTGGCCAGTCATATTCTCGAATCTCTTGAACACTCTTTACTTCACTTAGTGGATTAATACAGGGATCATAGAAGAGAATATCTTCGACTTTTTTCTCTGCGCGGTCACCCCAAAAGACCCCAAATTGGTCCCAAACACCTTGGTATGCGCCCTCCTTTTCCAAAGGGAAGTCCTCTGCAAATAATGAACTTGGTGGACGAAGCCACCGAATGTCGATCCCGAAGTGCTGGAGCAGCTCTTCGCATGGATATACGATTTGCTGGATGAAATCACAGTATTGGATATTGTCATTTGAAATGCCAAGATAATTGAGCAGGCGTTTGTACGCTTTAATGTGAATTCCCGATTGGTTTCCTCCAAAATCGATTGGAACCATATCGGGTTCGTGGTGGTTGAATGCCGTTATGACACGTGTTCTCGAATCCATTTAATAACCACCAAGTTTTTCGTTCAATGCCTTCGCGATTTCCAGATTTCTCGACACTAAATCAAGGGGATCCCAAGGCCATTCACAGCCCGCGGCAAACATATATCGTCCATTGGGTTTTCCTGCTTCAATCGTTTGAGTGATTTTCTCGGTAATAACATCTGGCGTGTTAGCGCGGATGTTCAAAAGACTGGTGTTCAGGTTTCCACGAATGCACACCTGGTTTCCAATCTTTTGTTTTGCCATAGCCAGATTGACTTGGTAATCAAGGTCGAGTATTGACGCACCCGATTTCGCAACCAGTTTTAACATGTCATTATTATCAGGATCTATTGATGAGGTGTCACCACAGACATGATAGAGGACTGGTACGTGTTTCTGGATGGCTTGGAATAGCTTCTGCGTGGTTTCAAGGCAAGATTCTTTGTATCTTTTCGGACCTATCTGTGACACCGCGGAGTCACCTGCACCAATGATATCTGCACCTGCTTCAATTTGCATCTTTGCAAACTCAAGTTGAACAGGAACTATGCGGCGCATTAGTTTCTTGATCTGTTCTGACCAATCAGGTTCTCGCCCGAGCTTTAGAATTTCCATCATCCCAAACAGACAACATACTTCCGCAAAGGGGGCTTCAATCCACCCCACAATACATTGGGATTCACCAACTTGCTCGCTGAGAAGCTTAACTCCCCTTACACGATCTTGAATGCGTGGTGCCGAGTTGAGATCTGGCGATTCGAGCGAGTCAAAGTCTTGGAGCTTCAGGTGCTTGCCTGCTACTGGTGTGTGACCTGAAAAATCGACTTCAACGCCCCATGCGCTGGCTTCTCGATACGCATCGGTCGAAACATGCACGTGATCTATGCCAAAGGTCTTCGCACATTGGATATGTGTACGGGCTAGAACCTGTGCATTTTGGCAGTAAGTTTGGCTATAGTCAATTCCTTCAATGGTTGCAGCTAAGTGCATGATGAATGGGTTGAAGGGAATCTTTTCTGGTGTTCCATCAATGGCAGCAAGGGTTAAATCGCGGGAATTCAAAACGCCACAACCCACTTCAAAGGATTATCAGGGGAACTTGATCCAGTAATAACAAGGCGGGTGCCTTCCCAAATCAGTTTTTCTTCTTTACCATTGATTTCTAGTTTTGTGATTCGGTCTCGTTCCTCTTGAGAAAGGTTTATTGTAATTCTCCAAGTTCCTGGCTCTTTTGGTGCATATTTACCGCTATACCCTTTGGGTGTTCTTTCAAAATCGAGCAGAGCTGAGGCGAAGCGATATTCTTCTTTGGGGAGAGTGGGTGAGATATCAATTCCTTCACATGTGAATTCAACCCCAATTAGCTTGGATGTAGTGTAAAGTGGCCACGCATGCGGATGCATATTCATCACGGGGAAATCAGTGTATTTTACACCGAGAAACTCTAACCCTGTTTGGCCTGGGGTATCCGCCAACTCGGAATTGTAGGTATCAGGTCCACTCCATATCCCATACCAGATTTCAGGGTATGTTTCGGCGTGCAGAGCTAAGCTGTTGCGTTTCCATTCATCCCAGGCTAATTCTCCGTTTACACGGGCAAGGGCCCAAATGAGGGTTCCATTGATGGAGGGCCAGATTCCAGCATTTGTTCCTATACCGGGTGCACTGGTTCGTTCTTTCAGAGGTTTGCTCAGGAGCATGGCTCCAAGCTTCGAAGGTTTTCGTACTAGTTTATCAATAGACTTTAGCAGCTTTTCAGATTGGAACGCATCAGCCGCGCCACCTATGATTGCCCATGGTTGTGGCTCTAACCACATTTCATTGAGACCAATCCATCCAAGCTCCTCGGTGAGCCAAGCTCGCTTAAACCAGCTTCCCGTCCATTGTTGATGAACTCCTTCACGTTGTGATTGAGCTAATTTCTGGATCTTCATAGCTGAAGCTGTATCACCTGCACACCTCAAAAGCCGAGAATAGATATCCAAGACATAGCTTGCCATGGCAGCATTCAACACGCTCTCTCCCTGTCGTTGTACTGCCTCTTTCGGATCCTCGAGGTGTTCAACACCTTCTTGTAAACCAAGTACAACTTCATCATTCCAGTCACCATTAGAGAGGCGTAGTAATCCATGTTTTCCGGTTCCAGTCGTTTCGACAAGATGCGTGTAACACCGGTGTAGAAGAGTTCGAATGCTTTCCCGTCCAGCGGAGGGACCAAAGATTGGGTAGGTCTGTACTTCTTCGTCAAGAAAAGCTAGATCCCGTGTTGCTAACACATATTCGCTTGCTAACCAGAGTAACCACAGCTCTTGATCACTTGGTTGAAAAGGCGCGGGCATATACATCCCACTTCCCGTAATTCCGTAAGGAATTCTTCCCTCGGGCGTCACGGTTTTCACCGTATACTTGAGAATTGATTTAACAATCTGTGGCTCATTGTAGATGAAGGGTAATGCGTGTTGAAGTGGATCTCGAGCGGCCCCTTGGAACCCAAGGAGATACTGGTACACATGGCCTTGGGATAAAATATGTTCATTAAAGAAGCTGTCAAAGGTGAGATTACCACGCAGATAGTAATTATGCCACATAACCTCACGACTAACCCAAGGCTCATCGCCAACCGAAAAATGAATTTGTTGTTGAACCCAGTGTTCACTGGATTCTGCTAGCAAGGCTGATGGGTTTTCTCCATACTTCGCTATTAAGTTGTCAAGCTGAGCGCCTTCGGGGAGGTAGCCGAAGGCAAAGTACAGCGTTTGGTGTTCACCTGCACCTAAATTGAGTTGGCGCTCAAGAAAGAATCCCTGTGATGTTTCGGGTTCCGATGGCAGTTCTGATAATTTCTGTTGTAGTTTTTCTGGAGCCTGCACTCCGCCTGCTCCAAAGAACAATGAGGCATTCGTTGTATAATCGTCAAATGGAGCATCCAAGGACACCAGAAATACAGAGGGAGGTGATGTGTCTTCGAGCACAGCTTCTTCGACCGGAAATTCGACCGGTCCACCTGTAAGCGCTTTACCCGCAGGAGAACCCAAGTAGAGATTGATTAATCTCCATTTTTCCTCATCGTCAGGATCAGGGCCCGAAAACTGTTGTTGGTCTAATAGACCCTGTTTTTTACCAATCACAGAAAAATTATGTTCAAATCGTTTTGCGAATCGTCGCCGAAACTCAGGAGCAGGGCGACTCATGGGTGGTGGGGCCAAGGACATCATGAAAGCTTTGTAAGAGAACTGATAGAGTTGGCAACCCCAATATTCAACCCATCTAAGATCTACTGGGTTATCCCGGTTGTTGCGGATGGTTACTTGCGAAATGAGCACCGGGTCATCACCAAATGGAGCAAACAGGGTTTGTTCGACTGTCAACCCGTGTCCTTGAACGGTTTTTTGATAATATCCGATTCCAAATATTCTGTCAAAGACTTCGGCAGCTCCGGAATAGAATGTGCTTAGGGTTACGCTGCCATCGGTGAGGTAGCCGAAGCCTCCGCCGTATTGGTGGCTATCAGGATCATAGTCATTAAGGTATTTGGGACTGCCTTCATCCTGTCGGATTTGGATGTAACCATAATTGGAAGCCACGCCAACGAAGCGATCATTTCCCACTTGGTGCATGTGATCCGTGTTTGACCGCCAAGTCTCGCTCATGGGGGTTATTGCCTTGGGGTCCGTGAGTTGATCACACGTATAGTGGTATGCTGGTAGTCCGAATTCATCTTCAATCCATGTGCCAAAATATCCAGAGCCAAAGGGGTTTTTGTTTCGAGACAACCGTAACACTCCTTGAAGAAAAATATCTAGAACTGATAATCTCTTATACATTGAGATATACTATGCGCTAAAACAACCTTTTTGCAAGGAGATATGTAGAATTGGCGCTCGACGATATCACAAAAAGGCTGGTTGATTTGGATGTTGACAATATCGCTGGAGCCGTTCAATCCGAACTTGACACGGGAACTAGCCCAAATGACATTTTGGGAGCCCTCACGAAAGGGTTAGATGAAATTGGGCACTTGTATGAAACCAAAGGGATTTTCCTGGTTGAACTGGTCCTCGCGGCTGAAACCATGAAAGAAGCCGTCGCTGTCTTAACACCTCATCTAAAGTCTGGACAGACGGGTGGCGAAGAAACAGTAATTGTTGCTACAGTCAAAGGTGACAATCACGACATCGGAAAAAACATCCTCAAAACCATGCTCTTGTCAACAGGCTACGAAATTATCGATTTGGGGATGGACTGCTCCGAAGACAAAATTGTCCAAACCGTTCGAGAGTCTGGCGCTAAAGTTCTTGCTTTGAGTGCTCTCCTGACGACCACTGTTAAAGAAATTGCTGTGGTCGATCAAGCGTTAAAGGATGCAGGGCTTCGAAATAGGGTGAAAATGATTGTGGGCGGTGCACCCCTCACAATGGAACTGGCAAAGGAAATGGGTGCCGATGATTACGGAGCCGATGCCGTCGAGGGGGTAAAACGAATCAAAACGTTACTCGAGGGATAACTCCCATGGATGCTGTAACACGTGTTCTTAAAGCAATTAATCATGAAGAACCAGACCGTGTACCCGCCTTTGAAAGTGCCTTCACTAATGACACGATTCGAAAACACTACGGCTTTGACACAGGGAGCGGAGCTGCGGAAGGTTTAGCGGCGATTCAAAAACTCCCAAACCCAATGGAAACGGCGAGGTATTTTCTCAGCAATCGCGAGTTTCAAACAAAAGGCTATTCAGACGCCTACAAATTCCTTCGGAAAGTCAAGATTGACATAGGATTGAGCCTCATCACTCAAATGCCCCGCCTAGTTATCGAAGGCGGAATGATTGACGAATATGGTCGCATCATGATGCTGGAGCCGGCGAAAGAAGATGGCACCCTAATTCTTGGATATCGTGGTGGGCATTTCAAAAATTTTGAAGACTATGAGAATTGGGAACG
This sequence comes from Promethearchaeota archaeon, assembly GCA_048939595.1. Classification (GTDB taxonomy): domain Archaea; phylum Asgardarchaeota; class Hermodarchaeia; order Hermodarchaeales; family Hermodarchaeaceae; genus Hermodarchaeum. The sequence goes on from JBHLPI010000097.1 coordinate 6,998, forward strand.
CCCTGACCCCGAAGACCCAATTCGTATGGCTGCGTTTCTTGCAGGAAAAGATGTGCAAATACAGATGGAAAACGAGATTTTTTCCGTTCCTGCTATTGCCGGAATGATGGAGGTAGGCTGGGAACCGTTCGGCCTTGAAGTTTTTTCTCGAATTCTTGCTCGCCCAAAGCAAGCTAAGAAGGTGTTTGATGACCAAGGAAAACTTGCACTCGAAATCACGAAGATTTTGGCGGAAAATGATGCCCAAATGATTCTAATTTGGGATGATTATGGATATAAGAACGGATTATTCATGAGCCCCCAGAATTATCGAACCTACGTGTTCCCGTGGCTTCGAAAAATATGTGCGGCAGCTCACAAACACGATTGCAAAATTCTCTTGCAATCTGATGGAGATCTAATCACAATTTTCGACGATATAATTAACTGTGGTGTAGACGCGCTCAAC
>JBHLPI010000098.1:0-7080 GCA_048939595.1 Promethearchaeota archaeon
ATTGGTGCGGGAAGGAGTTTAGGTGCAATATCTTCGGAACCACGGGTGGTGTACACGATCTGGTGGGGGTGGACGACCACTTTTTCTTTTAATAGGGTTAGCGGGAGCTTCGATGGGCAGGGGTGCTGGATGATGGATTTTGAATACAGTTTAGGGATGAGGTGTGGATTGTGTGGTACGTCTAGTGTTCGAAGGGGTGGTTTAGGTTCGTCGACGGTATAAGATGAGGATTACAACAATAAGAACGAGGATGATGACGCTTGCTAGAATTATGGGCCACCAACTTGCCAAGAAGGCGAAGGGGTTTGGTGGGGTAAATGTTATGGTTTTGGTGGATGAGTCGACGGGCAGATTGACGACGGTTGTGGCACTGTCTACGACCCCTATGGCGCCGAGGTCGATTACGCTGAGTGAGTAGGTAGTCATTTCAGTGGCAGAAGTTGATACCACCAAGGCGAGGAGGAGATATTCGCTGGATTGCTTGCCGGCGGTGAAAGGTGAGCTTAATACTAACGTGAGTGACGAAGCGCCTGGTGCGCTTGCGAGGATGGTTTCACTGGCATCCATGAGGCCATTGCCATCGAGGTCGTGGACAATCAGGATTTCAGTCAGTTGGCTGTATCCTCCGGTCCCATGAAGCTCAATGGTGATATTGTTAACCAAGAAATCTTCAGCGTAGGCGAACAACTCGAGTTGAAGCAAGACATTGGGTGTCACTCCATTGGGTACCCAGAGATGATCACCAGGAGAGTTTACACCAACATCAGCGAGCAGAGAGCCCACAATCGTCTTTACAGCTGAAGTATAAGGCGGTCCTGGGAGATTGGTAGCCACCATCGATGTCTGCCCAAGGGCACGAATCTGATTCACCCAGAACCCAAACGTGTCCCCCGCATCGCTATTCGGAATTAATTGATAGACAATTAAGAACAGATGGCTCGAACCTTGGGGAATCGAATGAGTTGTATTCAACAACAGGAGTCCATCATCCTGGGCATAAGCCCCCGAGGCGAGAAGTGGCTCGGTGACGTTATCATAGATGCCATCTTCATTGATATCATGAACCAGATCAACTTCCGCGATGGCTGTCTGATCATTACCCGTTCCAAAAGCGTTCAAGGTAAAATTAATTTGCGTCAGACCTTCTTGAATAGCGCTGATATTGATCTGGAACATCTCATTGAAGGGATCGCCATCCGGATCATACGAGGCATCATGATCGCCAGGAGAAAGACCCCCAGTATCTGTGTCACCACCAATTGGATAAAATTCAACGTCATCAAAATACACGACGCCTGAATCCCAGCCAGGCGTGGTTTGTGCCGTCACACGCAGTTGGATTGTCGCTTGAACACTCCCAGCCGCTGCAGGACCATACACGAAGAGTTCAAACCAAACGGCTGTGGGACTGGTCACGGCTGGAGACCACATAGCGCCGACTTGCCCACCGCCACCATTTTGCCAAATGACGCCAATATCAACAAAGAATTCATTGGGTGGCAAATTTGGTCCGCCTATCCACACCCAGGTAGAGAGATTATACGACGTCCCGACACTAATATTCAACAGGGTGGATTGACTCCACTCGGCATGATCACCGGCTTCGGTGGCCAACGGAAGAACACCTACCGATTCACTTCCTGTATGAGGAAAAGTGGTCGGATATAGCCCTTGAAAGTCATCGAAGCTTGAGTCATCAGTTGTCGTGAACGCCCAAAAATCAGGCACAGGACCCCCAGGAGGCGTTTCAAAGCCAGGGTTTCGAACTACAGGTAATGCAGAGGCAAACACTGTAGGCATACTGAGGGCAAACAAGAAAAGAGAAGCGAATAATATTGAACAGATTTTTGTAAACCAATTCGACCTTTTATATTTAGACATTGGACCCAACTCTGTTTAAGTAGCTATTTCTCCACGAGGAATAGAATTCAATATGCGTATATATTTTAAAAATAATATGTATTTACATATCAAATTCAAATCTGCGATTGTAAAAATGAATCACCAGTATTTGAGCAGGCTTACACAAGTTACGGGTAATTGACCTCCACCACGCCTATTTGAGGTTAAATGAACAATCCACTGGGTGGACGACCATTTTTTTCGATGCATAGATTTTTGTCTGAAAAGTTTTTACTGATGAATAAGTAGTATGGGTTGGGTTTCGAAAATGTCGGATCGGTTAGTTTTTTCGGCGAATGATGTGGTGAATGGAAAGGTAGATGTTGAGAATCTGAGGGCGCGGTATGTGTTACTCAAACCGGGGCTGGGGTTCGTGTCGTATGGAAGGATTGTTGAGGGGATAAATGTCATGGCGAAATTTGGGTGGCGCGCGGTGGGTTTCTCACGGGGGTATTGTTTGCTTGAAAAAGTTGAGTAAACACTGGGCCACGGAATTAGTTGGGGAATGGAGAAGCGCAGTTCTTCATTGACCAAATGTGTTCGCGGAGGCTTCAAGCAGTTGATCCATCCTTGGGGCGCGGACGACTACTTCTTTTCATTTCCTTCGTTGTTGAAGGAGATATTGTATTCCGAGGCTTAAAAAGAAGAATCCGATGGGGGCTGTAATTAGAAGCAGTGCCCATATGAATTGTACTTGAGTGAAGTGACTTGGATATGCGGCAACGTGGATAGCATAGGCGAGTGAGGCTACTGTGAATAGACCGCCGATAGCACATAATAGTGGACCTTTCAATTGTGGCAGGCGGGATTGCTCAGCATTGTTTGACATAAAAAACCACTCCACGTGACTAGCAATATATCCGATTGGAGTTTTTATGTATTGCTTTATCGTGTGTAGTTCGCTTCCTTTTCCAGACAAAAAGTCTCTAGGTAGGAGACACCTTGTTGTTGGTAGTGGATTACCATTGTTGAAGAGCAGAACAGTCTCAGAAATCATTTCCGCGGAGGTACCTCCGGAGCGCCTTGGATTGGGTGGGCAAAGAGAGCGGGTGTAGATACCAGAAACACGGGTGTTGTACGATTTAGTGGGGTGGACAACCACTTCTCGTTTCACTCATTAGGTAAGCTAATGCATCAGAGTGGGGATGGCGTGTTTCGGTGGATGCCTCTATTGGAGTTGCTGATTAATTAGGCAAATCTTAAAAGAGTGAAAGCACGTTATTTAGGTAGGTACCGTATCGGAGTGGGAATTCAATGAGTTTAAACTCTGAGATGAAAAGAACATTCGTCACTTCAGCGTTCAAGAATCACAGAATTCGATCCGTTTTAATTGTAGCGGGTTTATTTGCTGTTATTCTCTTTTTAGGACCTATCGGTGCAAGCCGTGCAGCCGATACAGTTCTAATTACGAATGCCGTTGTGCTTCAATTTGGAATAGATGATGCTATCTGTGATAGTGTTAATCAACTGGTTAGTGATATAGACGATGCCCAGCGAATATTGGTGCCCAATGTGTTATCTTTGCAGCTAATTTTGCGGAAAGCAGTTGGTCCCATTTTTTATGTTGGACATGGAACACCTGAGGGTCTAATCGTAGGAAGTGAAACTGTATCATGGTCTAGTATTTCAACAATGATTTCAAATTCCAAAGGACAGGAGCATTATTTTGCTTCATGCTTCTCTGGTAATATGGAAATCGAGGACAAGTTTGTAATAGGGTTTCATGATATTATTGATGCGGATGTTGCGACATTCGTTACCTCATTTTGGTGGCACGCCCTTCGTGGAGTTGATTTTACTGAAGAAGTACTTCAATTCATTAGAAATGGCGGTCTTACCAAGGTTGCATACCCTCAACGACCTCTGTATTACATAGTTTGGACACCTAAAGACATTGGGTGGACTCCCTACGGCCTCTACGATCCATGGGCTCTTAATGTCCACTACACCGAAGTTGACGTGGTCTTTGCCATGCAAGGAGGGAATTTGATAGATGCCCTCATCCCAATCCTCGTGGCAGCAATAATTGTAGCAGGGATCCTTGACCCTACACATATTGTCGCTCCTCTAATCATAGCCATTGTAACTTTTATCTTGGCTGGCTACTTTAGTTCTATTGAAACAATCGCCACACTTGACTCCAACGCCGATGGTTCTATTGATCAATACATTCCAGTTGACCCCCTTAATTTCAATCCAATAAAGATCCCTTCAGGTCCATTCTTCTTCAGAACCACAAGTTGGTGGTGGATAGTTTATCCAGGAACCTGGGCATGGCCTTTCTACCAAGTACCAGCGATTTAGAAGGAAATACACAATGACTGTTTCGTATTATGCATTGGGGCTTAGTGTACTAGTGAGTTTGTTTCTCGTATGGATGATAAGAAGAAACCAAGAAGCGAATTGGTTGAACGCTGTGAAACAAGCCTTCAACCCTTATTACTTCGTTTTGGGAACGGTCCTTGCGCTATTGACCAGCGTATTATTCCTCGTTAGTCCGGTGGTTGCTTTCTTTTATGCGACGCTTCTATTCTTGATTGGAGTAGGTGTTCTAGTGTTGTCAAAATCGAATGGATTTGATTTGGCTGTCTTGACGATTTGCCTGGCCATCTTCATCTACTTCGGATTCTATGGTATTACAGTAGTTGCTTTTGGACCATTTATTGGTGAGAATCTTACTGCAGTTTTAATGACACTAGTTGGTGGCATATCCCTGATCGTGCTTCTCTGGATTTCAGGTAAATCTCTTCTTCGAAGTCAAGCCTCTCTACAGGTCCAACAGGCTCAACTCACCCAACACACTCAGACCCCGTTGTAAATGGAAGGAGTTCTTCCTTCCAATCCTTCTTTTTTAGAAATTCAGATAAGCCTGATAAAAATCTTTACAAGACTCTCCTTAGAAACCATTTCCTCTGAGGTGCCCTCCGGGGCACTTCGGAGTGGATCGGGCAATAGAGTGGGTATAGATACCGGAAACACGGGTGTTGACCATTGCTTTGGGAGTGGACAACCATTTTCTCTTGCTAATTCTGTTAGGGGAGGATTGGATTTACTCTTGCGTTTTTCTATTTGGGGTAGAGGAGAGCGGGTAAGAAAGGTCGGAGAGGTGGGAAGGCGTGCGGGGCAATGATGCAATAGTGACATATGGGTGATGATGGGGGGCATCTTTGGGTCCTAAGGTCGAAATAGATTTTTAGTTATGAATGCCATTTCGTGTGCTGGTGAGGGCGGGTAGCGACGCTTCGGGTACTAATACTTATATATTGTATATATTCATATGATAGCCACCATCATGGGGGTGGTTAATCTGGCAAATCGTGAAGAGATTGCATTTAGAAATGAAATTGCGTTCAAGGGAACTATAGAAGAGTTTAACAGAGCACTAGCAGAACTGGATAAACGCGAATTAGAAATTGGTCGAATATTTAAAAAGCCACATCTAGCTGGATGCTGGCCCGTGTCACCGATGAAGGTACTTGGTCGAGAAGCGATAAGCCGCATGCTTGAAGGGCAGAAGAGGATTAAGTTAGTAAAACCAATCCCTGGGGGCCTCTTGGTTCCTCACTTTCACTGGGAGAACGAGATCGTTCTCATGAATCGTCAGAAATTCAAGGAACTCGTGACGTCAGTAGCCGGTGAAATTGCGGGATTAAAAGCCATGAAGGGGGATTATGCTCAGACCCTTGAAGCCCTCCATAAACTCTACGCTGGCGGTGTCATCGTAGATTATTAACTTGGACCTTTCAACTCCTAAATTGTAGAACCAGAGTGCATCTGGCAATTCTTCGAGAGGGTTAGTAGTGAGGGCGATTAAAGCTTCACTGAGTCTTACCCACAACTGTAACCTTCGTTGCCGCTATTGTTACGGTGGTAGGAAGTTCAAGAAAGACATGTCGTTTGCCACAGTGCAAAAAGTCGTTGATTTCATCTTCAGGGTTTCTCCTCCAGAGCAAAAGATTAGCTTCACTTTCTTTGGAGGAGAGCCTTTCCTTTGTTTTGACTTGATACAGCGTGCCGTCGAATACATCAACAATCAAGTACGCGCTCGTGATAGACTGGTTGATTTCAGTATAACCTCCAATGGTACATTACTTAGTGAAGAAATCTTAGACTTCCTCAATAAGGAAAATATCACGCTGTGCATTAGTATTGATGGTACCCGGCATGTGCACAACAAATATCGCAGGTTTCCAGATGGACGGGGAAGTTTTGATGATGTTGTAGAAAAGTTGCATCTCAGCTTACGCAAACTCGGAGAAGTGCAAGTGAATACGGTGTATAGTCCAGACACCCTAGATTCTTTGTCCGAATGTGTCTCATTTTTCACACAACTAGGTATTTCCTCTATACATCTCAATCCAAATATCCGCGCAAGTTGGACTAAACAAGTTCTTCCGAGATTTCGAAAAACCTATCGAAAAATAGCCGACCTTTATATCGAAAAGTATCAGCAATCACAGGAAATTGCTGTGAACCTAATTGACAGCAAAATCATTCTGTTTCTTAAAGGAGGTTATTTTGCCCTTGATAGGTGTATGATGGGAGAGACGGAGTGGGGCTTTGCACCAAGTGGAAATATCTACCCGTGTGAAAGGTTAATCGGTGAGGACGATGGTCAACTGTGTTTGGGTAATGTACATTCAGGACTCAACAAAAAACTGCAGTGCGAACTAATTGGTAATCGAGAAATCCAGAATGAAGAGTGTAGAAGCTGCTCGCTTAGAAAATATTGCATGAACTCCTGTGGTTGTACGAATTTTCACATGACAGGTTCTCCGAATCTTACCAGTTCAACCATGTGTGCAAGTGAAAAAGCAGCAATCGACGCCGCAAAACAGGTACTATTATCACTGAAAGAAAATGATCTGTTCATTGATCATTTCATGCAATATCTTCATGAAGAGCAAATCCAGCCATTCACCAGCATGGTGTAGTTTCTCTATGTGCACGATGGAGGCACGTGTACGATGCGGGGAACACGGGTGTTGACCACTACTTTTGGGGTGGACGACCACCCACAGATATTCAGCTGCGTAGTCTTCGAGTGCAAGGCACCGCGACCGCGGTGATCGTGATTCTTGGCATTGTACTGGCGGCTTTTCTTGCGCTTTAACCGAGTATTCCGTAGATTATTGATAATCAGAGAAATCAAAGCGATATACAAGAAAACCAAAAAAA
>JBHLPI010000099.1:0-7073 GCA_048939595.1 Promethearchaeota archaeon
ATGTAGACACCATCTGAGACGCTGCACATGAGTCCAGTCTTACCAACACCTTCATCGCCAACGAAGAGGATTTTCAAAGCCCACTTGATATTGGACAATGGTTGAGTGTTTACTAGTTTTTGGGGCAAGTCCAAGGGCTAACCCTCCGTAGCTGAGGAATGCTATTCATCACATTTAGCGTTATCGCTCTGAATATGAAATGGAACAATTAATCACAAACAGTGAATTTACTCGTATAAATCTATAGAATCCGCACTACAATTGGTAGTTCTTTCCAGTTTGTCTATATCGCTTATTTTCGGCGTTTTCGTTTGGGTGAGAGTTTTGCGATTGCCTCGCTGATACTTTCTTTCACGGTTGGATCTTCTTCTTTTTTCGCTGCTTGTTGAAGTGGTCGAAGTCCTTTGTTTGACCCGATTTCTCCAAGAGCCCACGCTGCTCCCCCGCGGACAAGACCATCTTCATCCTTAAGGGCTCGAATAAGGGCGTTGGTAGCACGTGGATCACTAATTCGCCCTAGACTCACTGCTGCACGCCAGCGAACGTAACTATCTTCATCCTTGAGTGCGACAATAAGAGGTTCAATTCCAGCGTCACCCACCTGACCTAAGGCATCCGTGGCGCCACGTCGGGATTCGATATCTCCTTCTTGGAGGACTTGAAGAAGTGGATCAACAGCCGCAGCTCCGACGCGCGCTGCTTCAGTCCATTGTCCTTGCGCAATAAAGTGCTGTGCTTTTTCTGTATCAGTGACTCCCCATTCAGTCGTTTCATCCAAGGAGGCACCACAATACACACAACTACGCCATTTGGGACTCACCGGTGAAGCACATTTGGGACAGCGGTTTTCACCTTTGATGCGTTCCGTTTCTTCTTCCCGAACTGATTCGACCATCGAAGCGAAGGCGCGTGTGAGTTGTCCGATTTCGTCTTTTTTACTTAGAAGTTCCGGATCAAGTTCTACTCCTGCAAGAATATCTTTCCTAGCCTTATCAGTTGAAAGGCTCACCGCGAGGTCCGTGAGGCGACTTATCGGTTTTACGATGTAAAACGCAATCAATGACCCAATAGCAATTGAAGCCCCTAATGTGATGACCATTAGAATAATCACTTGAAGTGTTGTAGTAAAAGTCGCAGATGCCATTCGTGATTGCAGTGGCGTAACGGATGCAACCGCTTCTGCTTCAGGGACAATGACTAGGCAGATGTAATCACCTTTTTCGACGGGTGTATGGGCTAGATAGCGTGGTTGACCATCACGAGTGTAAGTAAGGAGACCTGAATCTTCCGAAGTTAATTGGGTTAGTTGACTACTTGACAATGCGGAACTTCCACCGGAGTTGATTTCTACTTCATTAAGAAAAGGCAAAGGTTCTGTCGGGTCGGTGGGTATGAATTCAGGGTGTGCCACAACCAAGGATGTGGACGTAATCAAGGATGCATAACCCGTATCCAAGATTTGGAAATCAAGGATTTTATCTACGATGTCTTGGATGGAAATATCACCACAGATAGTTCCCATGAGTGTTCCATTGGGATAATACATGGCACGACCAATTGTGATGAGGGGAACACCATCAATTTCATCAAAATATGGTTCTGTAAAGACAATATCGCCTTGACCTGCAATAACTTCTAGATACCAGGGCTGAGTCGTGGGATAATAGGGATCACTCATCCGTTCAGCAAAGGTTCCTCCTACTACGCTCCCAGGATAGTTGATAAACAGATTACTTCCGGCAAAAGCGATGTAAAGCCAGCGAAAATCAGGAGCATTGGCATGAATGGTGTGAAAGATGTAATCCATTGATGCAACGCTTTCAATGGTCTGATTGAAAGCTGCGCTTCTCTGCCAATAGTTATTGTGGTTGGAACCAGGGAAATAGTAGCTGGCATAGCTCCACGATAACCAAACTTGGTAGGAGATATCATAGTAGGTGTCAGTGGGGACAAGTCCAGCACTCCGGTTGTACTCAAAGAACCAGTCATAGAAAACGTCACGAGGACCATACCTGGATCCATTGAGGATATGTTCGAGTTCGTTAGCCATCATCAGAACCATAGATTCAGCGTTATCGAATTTTTGGTTGATGATGCTGGCGATTTGCCCTGATTGGCTTTGGAGATTCGTGCGAATTTGAGTTTGTAGGGCTTCAGACGATTGATTATAAGTGGCATTACCGATGAGGTCGGTGAACCCAATCGAAAGGAATCCAATGACGCTGATGAATAGTAAGGCTAACAAGACATAGCTTATGAGTACATTAGTTCGGATACTTCGTGCCATCACATTTCCACTCCTTATTCAATATCGAAAGAAATTCCCTCCACATCTACTTGGGCGAGGATATCTCGTACTTGGAGAAAGGCTTGTTCAATTGCCACTCGTACATTTCGCCGGTCAGTGATGCCAATATAATGTCCCCGGGGTGACTCATCTGTGAGGCGGCGGAGGTCCTTTTCAACGCGTTGGAGTTCATTTCCCACTGCAATGATGATAAGGTTCACGTTGAGAAGGCTATCACGAATGAGTGCTTGGATAGAGTTATCTACTCCACCAAACAGGCCTTTGCGTTTTCGTTGATGGATGTTGTAGTGATCGCTTGCGTTATCTAAGCCGTCGGTTAGAGCTATGAGCCAGCGTTGCTCGCTGCCTTTGACTTCAGCAAGAACTTTCATTGCATCTCCTAGAGCATCATAGAATGCTGTGTTGCCTGAGGGATAACGCAGCCGTTCAATTGTCCGACGAATGGTCGGAGCGTCTGTTTCCATGGAAGTCATTGGCAGAACAATGTCGCTTTGGCTGCTGAAAGTAATGATGCCTACTTCGTCTTGAGGGTTGACCTGAATATCAAGTAAGGCTAATGCGCCATTGATGGCTGCTCGGATACGTTGGCCACCCATTGAGCCACTATAATCAATAACAAATAGGACATACTTTTTACTCACAATTCGGCGAGAAAGGGAAGTTGCCATGTCAGTGTAACGGGCTGTTTCATCTTTGAAGCCTAATTTCGTATGGACTTCAGCAAGTTTAGTTAGACATTGAGAGACTAAAGACACATCAACTAGATCCTTTGCTAATAGTAAAGAAGCTTCTAACTGAGTTTGGGCATCCTCGAAGTGTTTCTCTTGTAAAAAGAGTGTACCCAAGTGTAGATGAGCATAAGCGATTCCGCGTTCATATTGAATCCGTGTTGCAAGCTGAAGAGACTCTTTAAAGGCGGATTCAGCTTTTGCGTTATCGCCCATTTGTTGGTAGACTAATCCTCGGTTAGAGATTCGGAGTACTTGACCGCGATTATTTTTACTTTCTTTATCGAAATCCAAAGCGAGGTTGAGATAGTCAAGAGCTTTTTGATACTCTTCTTGGTCCATCATCAAGAGGGCGAGGTTATTGTACCGAGATGCCAGCCCTTTTTTGTCTTTGAGCCGTTCTCCAATTTCAATGGCTTCTCGATAATATTTCTGCGCCGCTGTAGTATCGCCCCATGCCCGGTAAATATTGCCGATATTGTTCTTTGCTAGTGCAATACCGCGTTCATTTTCTGTTGTTTCAAATAGTGCTAGGGCTTTCTGATAATTGGCATATGCTCGGTCTAAATCACCACCATAATAGTCGAGGTTGCCAAAACGAAGACTCGTCAGCAGGTTATTAAAAGCGTCATGGAGCATACCGATTTCTGGGGCCATTTCCCCAGAATCACCTCTTAACTCTCTCGATAGATCTCCTTCCGCAATATAGGTAGTGAGGGTAATGAGTTCTCGAATCGGTTCGGTAATCCGATTAGAAATAAATAAGCTGATTCCAAACATGATTATAATCGCGATGATCATCACCACAAGTAGCATGATTATTTGATTCGTGCTTTGTGAGAGAATCTGATTTTGAAGAATTACAACAGGACCAATAATATCCAGTTCAGGAACCACAACCGCTAGAGAATAGTTCGTGGTGGGAATTGGTGCGTAGGCGATGTACCATTTATTCCCATTCTTGTGGTACTCAGATAAGCCACTGGTTCCAGTCAGCATGGCATTAACAGTGGTTTCAAACCCAGCGCGTTCAGCAGCAGATGTACCAGCCATCTCCAAGGAAACGATGTTCACGAGCTCTTCTCCTTGATTAGGATGTGAAATCGAATCGGCGTTTCGATCAATCATGAAGCCATAGCCATTGTCACCCACACTGATATTCAAGATGAGGTCAGTCACAGTTTGAATCGTCAGGTCGACACTCACGACACCAATCAGGGTTCCATTGCTGTACCGGATCGGTCGACCTGCTGACATGAGCCAACCCACTGGGTCCCAATAAGGAGAGGTCCAGACCGTATTGTTCCCCGTTTCAGTAGCAGGTCCTTGATAAAAATCAAATGTTTGAGGATCCCAATCGTCAGCCGGGTCGACAGGATTGTCATTTTCATCATACTGGGTCCATTCCATCGAATCATATGGGTAGTTACGAAACAGGGAATACCCTCCTGCAAAAGCGGCATAAATCCAGATATAGTTGGGGTTCCCCTCCAGCATGTTCCGAAACATGTAATCCATATTCGATGACACATTCAAAAGGTACTCAAGTTCAGAGGACCAATTGAAGGGATCACCACCCGGGTATTTGTTCCGGGGCATATAGTAACAGGACACTTCAAAGGAGATATCCGGGGAATCATAATCAGGATCGTAATGACGACCCGGAATCGACCGACCCGTCTGGGCAAACTCTGCAGAGGCATTCCACCAATAGGATTGGTAAGGTGTTACATTCACAAAATCATTGAATAATCCCTCCGAATACAAATCCAACATGGTAATTTGGGCATCGATCTGTGCAAAGATCTCATCCACTCTCTGAGCCTCATCGCTAGCCAACCCCTCTAAATGGTCCAATTCCACTTGCAACAACGCAGATGCAGCATCACTCGCATTTTCTCCTGACAAACTCAGAATCTGCCAAGTATTGTAGAATACCAGAATAGAAGTCGGGACAAGTAAGAGTATAAGAAAAGCTGCTAAAATACGGGTTCTAATGGTTATTGAGGGCAAAGAATAGTCCACTCCACAGGTAGAATCGGTGCAGGTGCGATTATATCCCCTAACAAGCTAAAAGCGCATCCCTTCCAATAGAAACTAGCCAACGAATTGAATTGGCTGCCAACAATTCCCACTAAGAACAGCATATATAATTTTTTGTAAATTCAATGATAAGCCAGTTTCTAGCCCCTTTCATCATACTAATAACCATCAACGTAGACGATACTGGTGGAGGGTAGAATATTTCAAACATTTACTACAAGGGGGTGAATCGGAGCTTGGGTGCATACCTGAATCTTTCTAAGGTTCTCACTCTGTTTGTAGCTTTTTGGCTACTATTAATTCTACTCCACTTCCCTCAACAACCTGTACAAGCCTTTCTTGCCAGAAAGGCTTTTCCAAGCGGCTACGATCCGACAGGGGGATATATCGATCGTTTAGTCTTTTTCGATTATCATCATCTCGAAACTGATGAAGCATTTTCTGATCTTCAACAAGGCAACGTGATGGCCTGTGATTTTCAGATTCCTCTTGAAACGATGGCAGAACTGGAAGCGAATCCAAATATCGAAGTGCAATCAGAACTTGGATCAAGCTATCAACATTTCGTGTTACGTTGTTCCCGTTTTCCGACTAATATGACCGGTTATCGACGGGCCCTTGCTCTTGCACTTGATAAACATCTTGTCGTTGAGAACGCACATGGTGGCTATGGTCAGGTGATGGACAACACCATTCCACCTATCTACTCTTTTTGGACCTTCGAACCTCAGATTAGTGCTCATTACTATTCCTCAGATATTTTGACTGCGAATGCCACTCTGGATGCCGCTCACATTATTGATACGCCTGATTCTCCTCATCCCGGCTGGCGGTACTATGATGCAGATATGAGTGGCAATTGGACATTGGGCGACAAACGGGGAGATTACTTCGCCCCTGATGGGCTAAAAATCGAGCTTTGGGCTCATACCAACTATGAACCAGCAATACAAGCATGTCTTGTTCTCCACGATTGTATGATGAAATGCGGCCTCCAAGGGGAAATTGTGGAATATGACCCCTATACTATGATCGAAATGATTTACACTTACAATTTTAATCTTGTAGTATTCAATTGGGAGCTAGTCCCCCCAGGGTGCCCTCATTCTTTATATGAGTCTTTTCAGACTGAAAGTTTGACTAATAGCTTTTTCTTCCGCTTTAATAACAGTGATTACAACTTCAATTACTCACAATTTAGGCATGCTTCGACACGACTGGAAACACGCAACTGGGCTTGGAATTGTTCCCGCATTCTCTTGGAAGAAATGCCAATGATTGTGACCTGTAATTTAGAAACAAGGAGAGCGTACCGTATTGACCACTGGGAAGGATATGTCAACCAATGTGGGCGTGGTTCTATTGGTTATAATCCCTATACATTTGAACAGCTTCGACTCACACAAGATATAGGCGGGCCCTTCGGGTGCTACCCCACCGAATATCGAGCAGTCTTAACCGACGGGCCCAACACACTCACACCTCTTGACACGTATACCAGTAGCACGAATATCGTATTTGATCTCATCTATTCCCGCCTATGGCAACTCGATCCCCTTGACCCAGACTGTGCCCCTGCCCCTGACCTTGCCTGGAATTGGACTCAAACACCAACTGTGACATCGGGTGATATTCAAGACGGATGGAAATACACCTTCCATTTATTCGAAAACATCACCTGGCATGATGGCACTCCCTTCACAAGTGAAGATGTGCAATACAGTCTCATGAATATTCACCCAACTAACCGTTATGTAACTGATGGAGATGTTGCCCATGTGTACCGAGTCGACACACCAGATGCATACACAGTTGACATTTACTCAAATAGCACAGCTTTTGTAGACTTGTTCAACATGCCGAATGTCCTCATCTTCCCAAAACACATCTGGGCACCTCATGAAGTTGATGATTTTCGGTGGAGCATGAACGCTCCCGGTAACCTGAGCGGAACAGGCTGTTACAGGTTTATGACATGGATGCACAATCAGTGG
>JBHLPI010000100.1:0-7047 GCA_048939595.1 Promethearchaeota archaeon
GGAATAAGGACTAATCGGCTTTCCTGATCCAGTTGATATTTATCCGCCCATTCTTTTGGTACCGAAACGACAAGAGAAGTTGTCCCAAGCCGCATGACCTTCCGAACTTCCATAATTCAACCCTTCTTAGAGTACCTGTTGACCTGGTCTGTTTATATATAAGAAAGGCACTCATACCTGATAGGTCGTACGGTTTACGACCTACATAGAACACTAAAGGGGAATCGAGTAAATCTCGATATTTAGTGTTAAACGAAAATTTGAGGGATTACATGAAAACTAAAACTCTCCTAGTTTTAGTCTTAGCATTTACTTTACTAGCATCTTTTACTGGCTTTCGATATACATTGATGCCTAACATTCTTGCCGCATATACGATGGAAGCTGAAGCCACCGAGGATCCGGTTCCCCATCATCCCGCAGGAACCACAGTTTTTGGGGGCCTTAACTATTCGCTGAAAGAACGGACACATGCCATTGACTTTGCCGAAGCAGGTATCTACGAAGTCGTTTTCGCATTTAGCTGTGGACATGGACTAAGTGAACAGCTGCAATATCTTTTGGGCTATGGTGGAACTCACTATTCACCTCCCTTCGATAGTGATTTCAATGATAGCATGCTCATTGGGATACAGGGCTGGTCATTCAGTACCGGTTTTTCTGATAATGCCTCGTTTCCTGTGACCATCACGAAGACTGGTTCAATTTATCTTACAATTATCTCAACGACTTTAGACTCCTTTGACCACATTTCCTACAACTTCACAGCCTCTGCCGAGGTTCTTGCAAGTAGCGGAACGACTCTTGCACTCGATGTTGATAATGACGTTACATGGACTGCTGAATATGGATGGAAATGGCTAGAATTTAGCCTCCCCTCTCCAGGTCTGTATAACATTACGGCAACCCTTACTGTTCCCTATGATTACGGGAGTTCAACTAATGCATATCCGTTGAATTCCTTCGGTTTACGCGATTATGACGTAATGCTGCCTTATGCATCCTTCTACTTCCCGATGTCCATTCCTGGAGGAGGAGTTGGAATCGCAACACAAACGATTCAAAGAATGATTGCTGTACCTGATGGCGATTATTTCTTGGCAGTTCAGAGTCAAGATTTTCTCTGGTTAAATGGAGGATCAATTACACTTACCATCCATATCAGTGAACTCCCCACGCAAGTATGTTCTGTGGGATCACCAGTCACTTTAAACTTTGACACAACTGATCCCCTGGAATACGTTTTTTTCGATATGGAACAATGGTACGAATATTCTATAAGCTTTGGAAGTCCGGTTGGTGCAGAATGGCAAGTAATGGGATATGATCCCTATTACATGTGGCCTGCTGGTCTAGCTTATGCGTATTCTGAGGTCAGTGGACCATATTATCAGGAACAGCGATGGACTCAGGCTGCTAATATTCCCGTCAATTCAACACCAAAAGATACCGTCTCAGGGAAATTCAACATTAACTATTGGACAGTGTTTAGAACACAAATACTTGATGACAATGGGACTATCATCAATGCCCTTCCCTTTGGCATGGCTAGTCCATCATTTATTACAATGATTCCAGCCATTTTTCAAGCTATACCGATGATGGGCGCAACGCCAACATTTAGCGTTACATTAACAATGCAAGAAACCCCCATCCCTACCATCAGCGCAGGGATGACTCAAGCGTTCGATTTTAACACAACAACAGGTCCTGTTGGACGCTTCTTTAAGGTGCCTCTCCAAGCAGGACATGTTTATGACGTCACAGTTGACCCAACCGTCTACACAAGCTCTGGGTCTTACGTCCTATGGGCGTTTCCACCTGACGATTACGAAAACTGGTTCTTTCCGAGATTAATGTCCCCTGGTTATATGGGGATGTCAGGGATTTACCTTGAATATAATACAACCCGAACAATGCATTTTACATCGGTTACAAATGGTACGCTCCTAGCATATATCGTAGCATATTATGGGGTGATGAGTGATTTAGAAGAGGCAGAGATCACAGTGACAGAAACCCCACCCACAACCTTAACTTTGAATACTCCTGAAAACTTCATCCTTGAGCACTTCTTGACCCTGCGTTTTTCAGTGCAAAGAGACTTTTACTATAAACTGAATATCGACCTTAACCCACCCTCGATGATCATACAGGCCACTGTCTTTGATGAGGATGGCAACACACCATTCGCCATAACAGAGCCAGACTTTTGGATCGTCGTTTCACCACAACTCATGGGATCGAATTTCACATCCACCTATCAAGCGACCACAACGGGTGATGTGTTCTTAGTGATAACACCAAGCATAGCTGCGAGTTTAGGAGGAACGGTCACCATCGAAATCATTGAACTAGCTCCATTCGCCATCGGACACCTACCAGGGATTTTACAAGGACTGCTGATTGCTATCGCTTGGGGAGTCCCCTTGGGAATCGTCCTGGCTGCATTGATAAGCTGGTTACGGAAGCGGAGTTCCTGAGAAGAGGAGGTTGAATTACATGAAAAAACATCTTAAAACACAATCAAAAAAGACTGTTTTATTCAGTCGGGTAGGAATTGCGATTCTGTGCTTTCTTTTAATCACACTTGGACTAGCAAGTCTACCATTCAACACCTCTACTCAAGCTAAGGAACTGAGTTTGACCAATCAAACTGTGACGGATATCAAATTAGTAGCTGAGCACCCACCCGGGACTACAGTAGCTGGTTCAGTGGACTATGTTGATACACTGTGGGGCACAACATATGAAGTTTCTACTCCTGGAATCTACAAAATCAGGGTAGATGCTCATGCAGTTAATAACCAATATGGGCAACCATTATACTTTGAAGTCGATGGAACAGGTGATATTTATGCACCTGCGTTCGATGCAAACACCTCTGGGGAAACCATGCTTGATTGGTTCTCCTTTTCCCTATCGACAGGAACATCAGACACATATGAGGGGTATTTCCTTATTCTGAATCCTGGTATCATCTCTGTTCGCGGTTATAGCTTCATTATAATGGGTATCAGTTACCCTGGCACTGAATTCAGTTTTGACGTTGTAGTGGACCTACATCAAAGTATGGCTACAACCGATGCGCTATCACTAGGTTCACAAGACCGTACTTGGAACACTGCCAGCGCATGGCATCTCTATACGCTAGGTATTACTGAAGAGGACTTTTACAATGTCACAATTGAATGGGAGTACGATTATGATACTCTCGTTAGTGGTTTTCAATATCTCGCAGATCCATCATATCTGGTTGATGTTGAACATGGCACGAATGTAATGTGGGACTGGTTCTATTTGGAAGATTGGATTCCAGCTGGAACTGGTGTCAGTATGGGAATGTATCAGTCAATATTACCTTTAGCTCCACAAACATACCTCTGGTATACACGAACAGGAAACTTCACCTTATGGGGAGGCTCATACATCGACTTGACTATAACCATTAGCAGATTAAATGCTCCAACTATCAATATCAGTTCTCCTGGCTCCTTTACAGTCACCGACACTGACTTTTCTAAGTATGCTTTTCTTGAGTTTGATCCGCAGTATCTTTACACCATTACTCTTGAGCGAATAGCAGGAGATGAGTGGCAAATTGGCTCAAATATCGGCTTAGAGCTTGAATACTCAACGTCTACAATTACAACCGAGTGGTCATTGCATGAAGTATTCGTAGCCTATTATCCAGACGGTTATGGCAGATTTAGTTCAATGCAAGGGAATTCTTATTCTCAAACACGCTGGTGGGCCAGACGACAAATGACAGTCGATGGTATTCCCGTTTCTGGTGATGACTATATGTCAGCAACTGAGCATCCAGGAGGCAAACTTCCTCTAGACATATACGCATGGTGGTTGGGTGGATACACTCCTACCTTTGAATTCACAATTTCAATGACTCGAACTCCAATACCCTTACTCAACGTCACAACTCCATCCCCTGCTCCCCAACCTATTCGTTCACCAATGTATGGCACGACTGTACCCATCAATACAACCATCGGGCCTTTCTACTATGTTTACCGGGTTGCTGCACAAAGTGGCTATAAAAACTTGGTTAAAGCTACGGCTTCCGATTATGATGGTACAGGATATTCTTCCGTCTCATTAATTCAACCAACCAATGTCGAAAACTGGTTGTCTTCGCTGGGAGCTCAACCCTGGGGTGAAGGAAACTGGGCCACTACCAATGGAACTGCAGGTTTAGAGTTCGTTTCTGCCGTAACTGAAGAGGTTTACATCATGGTGTCAGGTGCTCCGGGCCTACCCTCCGGCTATAATACCGAAGAACTTACCGTAGAGTTGGAGGAATTCGCACCGACATCCTACACACCCAATACTATGGTTACAATTCAACCGAATCGAATCGAAACCTTTAGTTTCCCAGTGACCGAAGGCTATGCCTATTTGATTCATCTACACTTATCTGATCCCCAAGGAGTGCTAGCTTTTGGAACAGTGTTTAACGAGATTGGGAATTCACCCTTCGATATCACTCAATCAGAGCTCATCTTTATGGCTATTGCTGGGGTTCCAATCTCAACATCATCCACGTTCAGTAGCATTGCATTTGTAGACTATCAAGGTGGATACATAGCAAATGAAACAGGCATCGTTACCCTACTTGTAATGGGTTCCAATGAGCCGTTGACTCTCTTCATTCAAGTCTGGGAACCAGAAGGAGCTGGATTCAACGCAGGATTCACCCTCGCCCATTGGGTTGGAGCCGCAATAATCATTCCAGTGACTTTCATATTGACGTGGCTAGCTTTGCGTCGCTGGCGACAAAGGTGACAAATTAGCTCATCCTGAGAACCTAATTGTTCTCAGGTTCCTTCTCTTTTTTAATATTCATTTTATATTTACTAGTCTTTTGGTTATGAACTATCAGAAATTCATGATTTGTGAAAATTTTTCTCCGACCAGAAATGAACCAATAAAGTGCAAATAAAACAAAACTTAGAAAGAGAATACCTGGACCTGCCCATCTATGTGTCCAAGTAAATGCAAAACTCACCAGAAAATATGTGACAATAGCTATGAGAAGTCGATAGTCAAATTCGTACCGTACACGTTCAAATATAGTCAGGGCACTTGGTTGTGGTGACTTGACTCGTGGCAAGATGACAGTTGCGAGGACCAGAAACGGAACAATGGCGACGGCGTACCATTTGTAGATTCCTCGGGGGAAAAAACTATAGAATGCTAAGGAGATGAGCAATGCATATCCGATAAAGAGATATTGTAACTGCTGAGAACTTTCAGTGGTGGTAAAAAGGAGAAGGGAATACAATAGAACCAGAGTGATGATGAGGGGCATATAACTGTAAATAATGAAGGCGATAACGTCACGGATGGGAATGGGTAAAAACCAAAAGGATGCGAACAAGGGAACGGGCATATTCCAGGGAGGCATGATACCAGAATAGAGCGGAGGCCCAGCAGGTCCAATTATGATTGAGATGTAGTCAAAAGGCATTAAAATGAGATAGGGCAGTGAAATCACCAGTATGATGCTAATAAATACAATAAGTGATTGTACCAGAGTTCGCAGGTTTTTCCGATAGGCAAAGATGAAGAGGACGGGTACGAAAATGACTGCGACCTGTTTGGTCATCGTTGCTAGGGCCATAAATACGCTAGCAAGAGTGTATTGGTCTTCAACCAGAAAGAAAATGCTGATAATAAGAAAGGTGGTAAATACGGCTTCAGCAAACCAAAGGAAATCTGTCCACCAGATAGCAATGGGATTGAGAAAGTAAAGAACCGCTGCGAGACTCGCTCGGAAAGTGGAGTGGCTTATTCGAAACGTAATCAGATAAAGGCAGATGCCAGAAATCAAATCAAAGAAAACAATACCACCTACTAAACTATACACTCCAGGAAACAAGAAGAATGTGACAAGACTATACAGGAAAAAGGGGGGGTAAAGGTAACTTTGATGACCGGGCACGATTTCGTAGAGCTCTGGCGTATAGGGGAGGTGTCCTTCAAGAAACTGGGTCGCGAAGGGGTAATAATACCAGGACCAATCATCATAATGTTCAAGTATGAGAGGATCACCGACTCCGATGAGTACTCCGTGGGTGGATAGCCCAGAAAGAAGAAATGTAGTTTCCACCACAAAAAGGCTCCAAATAAAAATAAAAGTTTTCACTGCAAATCCAATTAGGAGGCTCACAGCAAGGGGAAGGAATCGTCGGTCCTTAACGATTAAACGAGTGAATGTAAAGAATTTTTGTAGTTGGTGCCTTAACCTTGACCTGAATGAATCTGAGGGTGAAAGTTCTTCCGGCATGATCCAACTCCTTTTGCTACTCGAGGTAAATTCACAAAAGCTTTTCCTGTTATTAGCAATTCTATACTCACTGAATATTGAAATGATGTGTAGGTGGGTATAATGGCCAAACCCTATTCTGATCGGTTTGCAGCAGGAAAGATACTCGCTCAAGAAATATTTGCGCTTAACCTCCAAGAAACAGTACTTGTTTTAGCGATTCCCAACGGAGGTCTTGCAGTGGCGGTACCCATCGCAGAGACGTTAAGTGCTGACCTAGACTTGTTGATAGTACGAAAATTACAGATTCCATATAATCCAGAAGCAGGATTCGGTGCGATAAGCTCTTTGGGTACTGTTATCCTGAATGAGCCGCTTGTCGCTCATCTAGGCTTAAGTCAGTCGCAAATTCAAGGTGTCATCAATCGCACCAAAACGCAGATTGAAACTCGTCAAACCGCCTATGCTGGGTTGGTTGGTCAGCAAAGCCCCGAAGGTCGAATCGTAATTTTAGTAGATGATGGCTTAGCTTCCGGGTATACCATGCTAGCAGCTATTCAATCGGTTCGTACTCGAGGTCCCCAGAAAATTATTGTGGCAGTTCCAACCGGTTCTGCTGCAGCCGTATCACGGGTTCGCAACCAAGTTGATACCCTAATTTGTCCGCAGGTCGGATCAGCTTACGTATTTGCTGTCGCGGATGCTTATCAGAACTGGTATGATGTACCTGAAGAGGAGGTTATTACACTCCTACGTCGATTCCA
>JBHLPI010000101.1:0-7026 GCA_048939595.1 Promethearchaeota archaeon
CCCGCCTCATCGCCATCGCCCTCAGCGACTGCCACATCAACAAAACCACCCACGTCCTCACCTACCACGAAAAAGATGCAAAACGAATAGAATACGTCCGAACGCTCTTCCGCAAACTCGGTAAAACCGACTACAAAACCGAAGAACTAACAGGGAAACGAAAACGTCTCACAATAACAGCAGTAGTCGGTCGACTACTCGAACACTGGGGCGTACCCAAAGGTGACAAACTACTTAGCTCCAATTTTCGTTTACCTCAAACCATTAAACAAGGTTCGCCTGAGGTGAAATCTGCTTACCTTGCTGAAGTTGTTCCCGAAGATGGGTTTTTTGTTGAAAGAAACAGGCAAATGAAATTCGGAATCAAACGCGCTCATGTACTCGACGCAGGACCCAAAACCAAGATGTATAGATACCCACCAAAGATTACACATAGACATAAGCAATTCATCCGGAAGTATGGTATAGAGCGATATGAAGCTATACGCGATGATAAACCCAGAAAACGAATAGAAATATCGAAGGGAAGACTAGATAAACTAAAGTCTCAAGCCAAGACACAAAAAGATGAGCAAATAGCTAGAGAATTAGGACGAATTATTAAAAACCATCCTTGCGAACTTCTTGAAGATGAAAAGAACCTAATCAAAAGTTTAGGCATTCAAATGACATCGATCTTTAAAAAAATCATTCTCCATGAAACCAATCGTGTATCAACAATCTGGGAAATCTATACTAAATCTGAAAATGATACCTATTACTGGGCAATCATTACTCCACCAAGCTCTGGGGAGAAAAGAAAAGCGGCTCTTGAATGGATTAAGGAATATCAAAAGCAAAAATCCCTTAAGTCGATTGAACGAAAAGGGAAGTCAAAGCAAGGAATAGAACGGGTACTCTAGGATTAGAGGCTGAATCACTAACGGCGCCAAGCTTTCACTTTTTCTCTCTCTTCGCGGCTCTTTTGTTGGAACCATGCCCACGGCTTCTCCTCTTTCGAACCATCAGGGTACGCGAGAATAACCCTATCAGTACATGAAAAGCAGGGATCTATACTAGCAAGGGCGATGGGTACGTCGGCGATTTTGCCGCCTTTGAGGATTTCGATGACGCTGGGGATGTTGCCGAGGGTGGGGGCGCGGGCTTTGTGGCGTTCGGGTTTGTCGGTGCCGTTGGAGACGACGAAGTGGAGGACTTCGCCGCGGGGGGCTTCGAAGGTGCTGAGGGCTTTGCCGGGTGGGACGCGTTTGGGGGCGCGGGTGTTGATGTCGCCGGGGGGGAGGTGGGTGAGCCAGTGGATGACGCTGGTGCAGGCGTCGACGGTTTCTTGGATGCGGACGACGACGCGGCCGGCGACGTCGCAGAGGTCGGAGGTGCGGATTTGCCAGTGGGTGTTTTCGCTTTCTTGGTAGGGGGTGCGGGGTTGGGTGTTGCGGACGTCCCAGTGGATGTTGGAGGCGCGGGCGGTGGGGCCGGTGGCGCAGAGGGCTTTGCCGACTTCGGTGTCGAGGATGCCGACGCCGAGGGCGCGGTCGAGGATGGTTTGTTCGTTTAGGATGAGTTTCAGGTAGTGGTGCATGCGGTCACGGATTTTTTCGAGGCGTTCCACCATGCCAGGGACTTGGCTTTTCTCTACGTCGTGGCGGACGCCGCCGATGACGTTGTTGGCGTAGTTGACGCGGTTGCCACAGATTTCTTCGATGATGTCCATGCTGTATTCGCGGTCGCGCCAGGAATAGTGGAAGAGGGTGTCCCATCCGATTTCGTGGCCAGCCACGCCGAGCCAGAGGATGTGGCTGTGAATTCGGTTTAGCTCATTCATGATGCCCCGGATGTATAACCCACGTGGAGGAATATTTAAGCCAAGAATTTCTTCCACAGCTTGGACATAGCAGGTGGTATGGGATTGGGAGCAGATTCCGCAGATGCGTTCGGCGAGGTAAACGTTTTGGCTAAACGTGCGGCTTTCAAACGCTTTTTCGATACCCCGATGGACGTAACCAATACGTGGTGCGACGTCGACGACGAGTTCTCCATCGACGGTGAGGGTGAAGTTTTCTGGCTCTTTGAGCGCGGGGTGTTGGGGACCAATGGGGATGGTCATGGTAGTGGGTGTTTTGGCCATGGTGGGTCAACTACCTGAAAGGTTTCAGTGTAGTCTTTTCATGCCCTATTCTTCCTTAAGAAACTAGCTGTCATACTATGATATATCTAAGATATTCTGATTCTGTTCAATTTTAAACGGTCAACTTGTTCTCGAAAACGTCAAAAGGCGTGAAATCATTTCCGAAATAATTGACGCATTTTACCAACGATATTCCTCTTCGTTAAGCTACATTCTTCGAAGATTAATACCCTACTTTCATTCATCTCATTACAGCCCTCCAGTCTTTTCCAAAACGTATTATATTTTGCATTATAATCTTGAATAATGGCAAATTACCTGATCGCAGCTGCTTCCATAAGTATTGGGGGCGTGTGTAGAATTTCAAGTATGCCTTGTAAAGAAATTTCTTAATGAGTTTTTTTGAAAGCCCTGGTAGATTCATAACCGGCTTAAGAACAGAGAAATCTCGCCATTTTAATTTCGCTAGCCAACCATTCTGGTTTGCCATCTCATACAATGGTGTCCCCGGATACGGTGTACACACAGTAAATTGGGCGATATCAGGGTTTAATTGGCAGGCAAAATCAATTGTTGTTTGCATTTCTTCTTTTGTTTCCCTCGGAATTCCTGTTAAAAAAGAGACAATCGATTGTAATCCCGCTTT
This sequence comes from Promethearchaeota archaeon, assembly GCA_048939595.1. GTDB lineage: Archaea > Asgardarchaeota > Hermodarchaeia > Hermodarchaeales > Hermodarchaeaceae > Hermodarchaeum. The sequence continues at coordinate 2,772 of JBHLPI010000101.1, forward strand.
ATTCAATGTCTTCACAGTCTGGACAACCTGCTCCACCTTAATTCCTTTACGCAGAAAATGAAGTACCCGTTGACTTCCTGATTCTGCCCCAACATAAACGGTGTGACAGCCAGCATCCTTAAGCCACGTCGCCATTTCAGGATGTCGAGCCATGATATCTGCACGCGTCGAACAGGTCCAACCAACCTGACATCCCTCCGACTGCATTTGCTCACAGATTGCCTTTACTCGACGGTAATTGAAGGTAAATAAATCATCTACAAACTCGATTTCCCTAACTCCAAAGTCTTGTTCAAGAAACCGGATTTCGTTCACTACATTTTCCGGTGAGCGTCCTCGCCACTTCTTACCTACTATTCGGGACGAGGAACAGAAAATACAGCCATAAGGACACCCCCGACTAGTGATCATTGTTGCCACAGGTAAACCAGGGCCATAGTAATTTGTCAAATTAAGAAGGTCATAAGCAGGAAAGGGCAAGAGGTCAAGATTTTGAATATAGGGCATATCGGGATTTCGAATCGTAGAAGAATTAAATCGATAGGTGATGCCTCGCACATTCAGATAGTGCCCCTTGCTGGCATAATCGACAAGTAATTTGTTCATGGTCATTTCACCTTCACCACGAACGACGACATCAATCTCAGGGCATTCATTCAATACTTGGAAATCTTGGAAGGTTACGTGGGCACCCCCTACTACGACCAGCACCTTAGAATCAAATTGCTTAACTAAATTAGCACTGTGATAAACATCTTGGATAGTAGGTGTAGCTTGACCGCTAATTCCAACTATATCCGGTTGAAAGTCTTCCAACAGCTGTATGAACTTACTATCAGTCGTTCGAAGAAGAAGTCCATCATGAATCTGTACATCATGACCTTGGTTACGAAGATAACTAGCAATGTATCCAAGTCCCAAGGGAACACTCAGAACGCCGAGATTATCTCTAATTGCGCAATTTGAATTCGGCACTGTCAGAAGAATCTTCAAGGAAAAAACTCACCTTCTGAAGCCATCTCAATTTCGCCTGTTTCAATTCATGCTTTTTTGCAGCAACGAATGTGATGAGTGTAAAATATCGTATAATCGAATTGACGCCGGGTTTGTCCAATGATGCAGTTAATTTACTAACCATGAGATTGATTCACCTCTACCACATCTCACTCAAGGATTTGAGTACTCCAATAGAGAAGATGGCTAGAATGGGGGTTGGAAACAGGAAATCGCCATTCATCCAGATCGGCCTCTGAAACCAATTGGGAAACCCGCTATCTTTATACTTATCGGTCAGTTTTCTGACTTTAGGGTCATTTTTATTCTATACTCGAAGTTCCTGTTTTATTATTCATTGGTAAACATGAATGCCCAAGTGTTCCAAGATTAGAAAATTCGAGCAAAGCCACAAATCATTGCAGGCGCGATTTTAGTTTTTGTGAAGAAAGGCGATCATACGGTGAAGATCACCGATATTGAAAACGAATTAGGAGTGAGCAAAGGAACCTCGTACCAATGGTTAAAGAGCAAAAAGGATTTGTTTCAGGCGGTAATTCAAATGCCCCTTAAGAGATTTTGGTTTTCACAACCCTTCACACCGTTAATCGAGTATACGCTGGGGTGGCTACTGCTTACATCAGAATCCCAGAGCAAACCAAGGATGCAAAATAGTTTTCATTTGGTTCAAGTCGTATATCCTCAAGGGTCTTAAATAGTAGATAATCCAAACTGATTCAAATCATAGAGTGGACATATGATGCCTAAATTAGACTCAGACCAACTGCGAGCGCGCTGTAAATCACGCGAGTTTGAATGTAAAACGAGTGCCGAACTATCACAGCTCGAAGGTATCGTGGGGCAGCCTCGTGCATTGAATGCGCTGCAATTCGGGTTGGAGATTCCTGACAAAGGATTCAACGTTTATGTGGCGGGAAGTCCTGGCACGGGCCGACATACGGCTACAAATCGATACTTGGAAGAGATTGCCGCGAAACTACGTGAAGTGCCTTCAGATTGGTGTTATGTCACGAATTTTACAAATCAGTTCAAGCCTACAGCCTTGGAGTTTCCCGCAGGAATGGGTAAGGTCTTCGTAGCAAAGATTGATCAATTTATCGAAGCGGCGCGGACCATGATTCAGCGGATGCTGGAAAGTGAAGAGTATGCTCAGCAACGTGAAGACTTATCTCGGAAATTTGAACAGGAACGGGATGAGCTTACCGAGCAGATGCGGCGAAAAGCGGAGCAGGCAGGATTTGTATTGCAGGGGACTCAAACGGGGCTATTAATGGTTCCTATACTCAATGGTAAACCTGTCACGCCGGATATGGTTCCTAAATTAAAACCGGAAGTTCGGAAAGAAATCGAAACACGCCGAGAGGCTCTAGAAACCGAGTTACGATCCGCCTTCCGAAAATTACGGTCCCTAGAGCGGGATCTACGGGAACAGCTTCATGAAATGGAAGAAAAGGCGGTCAGATTTACCCTTGAACCATTACTTAATGAAATCGAAGAAGAATTCGCTAGCAACGAAAAAGTCGGTACTTGGCTCAACGAATTAGCAGATGATCTGATTAAAAACTTAAACGAGTTCATCGGGCGTAAACCGCAAGGGTTACCTCCTGAACTTCTCATGCGAATGCCATCTCCTGAAGATTTTGCCAAACGCTATAAAGTCAATCTCTTAGTCGATAACTCTGAAACCGAAGGCGCACCGATAGTTACAGTTACCAATGCTGCCTATGACCGACTCTTCGGTGTCATTGAAAAGGAACCCCGGTTTGGTGCACTCGTAACCGATACCACCATGATTCGCGCTGGCAGTTTACATCAAGCAAACGGAGGCTATCTAGTGATTCCCGTGCGGGAATTGCTGCTCGCTCCAGCATCCTATCAAGCATTAAAGCGTGCTCTCCAAAACGATGAAATTGTCATCGAGGAACCAAGTGCTGCATTGGGATTTCTCTCAGTGAAAACTTTACATCCCGAGCCCATTCCCCTGAAACTTAAAGTGATCCTCATTGGCCAGCCCTTATGGTATCAGCAACTGTATCAATTAGACCCTGATTTTCGTGAACTCTTCAAAGTGAAGGCGGATTTCGATACATCTATGGACCGAAACAAAGATTCTGTGAAAATCTACGGAGACTTTGTCTGCACTCTTACCGCTAAGGAAGATTTGCGCCATTTGGCTGTCGACGCTATAGCTGAGGTAGTCGATTTCAGTTCAAGGCTCGCTGATGATCAACATAAACTATCTACGCGGTTTGACATCGTTGCCGATGTAATTCGCGAGGCAAACTTCTATGCAAACAAAGATGGAAAATCCGTTATCAAAATATCGCACATCAAAAAGGCCTTGGATGAACGCTTCTTCCGCTCAAGCTTGTATGCAGAAAAGGTCCGGGAATACATCAAGAAAGGCGTCATCCTCATCGATACAGAAGGTGAAGCCATAGGTCAAATCAACGGGTTATCAGTCCTCTCCCTTGGCGATTTCAGTTTCGGTCAACCTTCGCGCATTACCGCAACCGTAGCACCAGGTCGTGGTCAAGTGATTGATATTGAACGCGAAGCTCAACTTAGTGGACCTATCCAAATCAAGGGGGTCCAAATCCTCACCGGATTTCTCCATGAAGTCTTTGGTCAAAATAAACCTTTGAGCCTCTCTGCACGCATTACCTTCGAACAGAGCTATGGAGGCGTTGATGGCGACAGTGCAAGTAGCACAGAACTTTATGCCATGTTATCCGCACTATCCGAAGTTCCAATACAACAACGGTTTGCTGTCACAGGATCCGTCAACCAGCATGGTCAAGTCCAAGCCATCGGTGGCGTCAACCAGAAAATCGAAGGCTACTTTGCCGTGTGTAAAGAAAAAGGCTTAACCGGGAATCAGGGCGTCTTGGTTCCTGAATCTAATGTACAAAACCTTATGCTGAAAGATGAAGTTATTAAAGCCGTCGAAGCAGGGAAATTCCATATCCATTCGGTGCAGACCATCGAGGAAGGAATTGAACTCCTTACTGGAATACCCGCTGGAAAACAACGAGCAGATGGCACCTACCCCGAAGACTCAATCTTTGGACGCGTCGATAAGCGGTTACAGGAAATGGCGAACATCATGCGAGAACATAATCGCCCTATTGACTAGACTGTGTACCGCAATTCACTTTTAAGCAAGATTCGCACAAGCCCCACTAGGGACGCCGGATGTCTTCCAGCGGAGAGACTAACCCAGATATTGAACCGATTCGCA
>JBHLPI010000102.1:0-6894 GCA_048939595.1 Promethearchaeota archaeon
AATCCACTTTTCGGAAGCCTCACAGCGATAATTGGTGTTCTCACGACGAACTATTTCATTATCGCGAATTTTGGATTGATACGGTGGACGATACCTGAGCTCTTTTTCGTGCTCATCCTAACCGCGCTTACCTACATTTTCTTAGCTGCTGCCGGAAATGTCGTAAATGATATTTATGACTTAGAAGTTGACAGGGTGAACCGCCCAGACCGCCCACTTCCAAGTGGACAAATCAGTGTGCGACAGGCAAAGGCATGGACCGCGATTCTGATTCTGCTGTCCCTGTTATTTTCCCTTCTCACAGTACCATACTCCTTCATTGGCATATGGACCATCGCAATTGCAGCGCTCTTCGCTTTCATAGGATTGTTATATGCAGCAAAAGGTAAAGTCATGGGTATTTGGGGGAATTTCACAGTTTCGATTAGTTTCGCCTTTGGGCTCTTTTATGGGGCGCTAGTCACTTACCTTTTCATTCCTCTGGTTATCTTGGCCTACTTCATCACTGCGGCAAGCGTCTTACAAGGTCGAGAGATAATCAAAGGCATTGAAGATATCGAAGGCGACGCCTTACGAGATGTTCAAACCATTGCACGCAAATACGGAGCCAGAAAAGCCGCTATTTTAGCAGCACTCTGCAATTCCATTGGAATCATCGGGTTCTGGCTACCTTGGATTGCTAATATGCTTGGGTGGCTTTGGACAGGCCCCCTCTATCTAATCTTGCTTATTCCTGGATCAATCTGTGTTGCTGCTTCAGCCATTTTGATACTCCGAAAACCAGAAAGTAACGCAGCTAGAGCGAGTTTCTTTGACAAAATTGGTGCATATCTGGGATTATTTAATTTCCTGCTTGGATCTATCTTCATTATTATCTAAAAGGAGAGAAAACGAGGCTGCGAATTGCTGCCACAAGTGATATTCACTGGCCCCAATATCAGGGATTATTTATTAAATCGCTACGACAGCTACCTTCAAACCTTGACTTATTCCTTCTTGCAGGCGACTTGGTGAACCGGGGAAATCCTCGGAGCATGGCTCCTATCGTTGAGAAACTCAAGGAAGCCGACCTTAAATGCCCCATTGTTTCCTGTTTTGGAAATGATGACTACGATTCCATCAAGGAATCACTCCGAACCCAAGGAGAAGGGACAATCATCTTTCTTGAGGATGAGCTGATGACATTCACAATTCAAGGTAGGAAAGTCGCAATCATTGGAAGTCGGGGAGTGCTAGATCAACCGACTTTTTGGCAGTCACGAAACATCACAGGGATCCGTAATCAATATACTGAAAGGGTCGTCATCTTGGATTCACTCCTTACTGAAGCTAACGCTTTGAATGCGTACACGATTTTACTTACCCATTATGCTTCAACCTTTGTCACCTTGAAAGGTGAACCGAACAGAGATTTTGCGCAGATGGGCAGCCAGCGAGTCGAAGAACTCCTTCAGCGACACATACCTAAATTGGTGATTCATGGACATGCTCATCGAGGGCAACGAAAAGCAAAAGTGAATAAGATTCAAGTTTACAATGTAGCGCTTCCCTTGAATCGTGAAATCGTGGTCATCAAAAGCCCCTAGAACCGACCATAGAGATAAGCCGCGCGCTATCTCAGGGATTTAAGTCGGAAGAAAACCTGATTTCAGAAGCCTGTACGCCTATTTAACCAGCCTTGGAAAAGTATTTGTGGCGTTCAATCGACGAAAGGTTCATGTCCCAGCCAGCGGTGGATCCAAAAAACAGTGGTTTTTGCCCCTCCTGTCATATCAATATGGCTGAACGGTATTGCAAGGAATGTGGACAAGTTTTTTGCCTACCTTGTTCACGGCAAGACCTAAGTGAATTCTTTACCTGTGCCAGGTGTGGACCGGACCACCTAGAAGAACAGGAAGAAGGCGAATGGATCTGCACTAAATGTGATGAACCTGCACAAATGGCAACACGGCGCGTCTATCTTTGCCCTAATTGCGGCTCTGAGGGAATCGTTCCTATTCACAATATGCGTCAAGAACTTGTGGGACGATTCAGGACAACATATTATCGACTCCGAACGGGACATGAATTGCTAGCTGGATTTGCGGCACGATTGCGGATTCTCCGGTGGCGAGTCCGAGAGCTACGTACTGCTAGTTTTCTTCATGATCCAGAAGTGGAAAAGGAACTCCTTGAATTGATGAAAAACGCCCTTCCGAGTGTACAGGAACGGATTCTATTCCGTGCCCGAAATGTGGTGGAGCGCCACCGGGCTAGTAAATATCGTTTCATGCAACCAGAACGGTGGACCATTACTGATTTTCCACTCTTGGCAGGTTTGATTGAAGCAATTCAAGAGGATGTCGCAGATTATCAAGCCTATTGTCGAGATTTGGTCAACGAATTGGATGTGAAGCTAGCAGCTATTGAAGCCCGGTTAACCCAGATTGCGGAGTGGCACAAACTCTTCAACGATCATATTGAATATTTACCTGTCATCGAAGATGAACGCCCTGTTGCCGCCATTCAACCAGTTAACCTGAGTAAGACCGAGGCAAACGAGGGAATGGGTAATGGCATTCTATTCATCACTTCCCGTCGACTTATCTTTCTTGGACGTAAGGGCTTTTTCAATAAGGAAACACGTGTGGTTCATACAGTAGCTCTGACTGATATCAACGAAGTAGAATTACAAGGTCGAATCCGACGAAAACTGTGCATTACCACTGACTCTGAGGAATTGAAAATCAGTGGACCATCGAAAGTTTTGGAAGAGACACCAGATGCAATAAATTTAGCGACGAGCTTTTCTGATCACAGCTTGGTAACCACTTCAGGCTCTCTACGTATCTTGAACCTAAAAGTCGATGTTTCATCACTCCGCGAGGAATTAGACCAACTAATTAATTATGCTATCTCCGCAGATGATACCGAGAAGCCTCATCAATCCGAAGCCATCAGACCATATCCTTATCCTGAGGGTCATTATCCGCGATTTAGTTCACGATCTGATGGGATAGAACGAGACCCTGTGTTTCAACTTGAACAGCAGCGGTTTAGCATCGAGTCCACGATGGAGTTGTTGAAGAAGCAGTTCGAGGAGGGCAAACTATCTGATGAAAAGTTCTTCAAACAGTATCGATCCCTGACTCAAGAACTTTATTTGGTTGAAGCCCAGATTCGTGATCTGCGACGACGCTAGCGCAAGAATAAGTCACTAAATATCAGAAACTCCGATTAGAGTGTCTATTCTTTTACTTCTTTTTTCAGACGTTCAAGCTCGCGTTTAGTGCGTTCTCGTCTTTCCTCAGAGGTTTCCAAGAGTTCTTCTTCGCCTTCAGGCACGGAAGGAAGTTGACCAGCCTCTTCAAGGGCAATCATGGTTTCGATGTCCTCGAGTTCAGCATCGACTTCAGCATCCATTTCCTCGTCTTCAAGACCAAGTCCTAGAATTTCTTCCGTGGCTTCCGCTTCCTCAATTAGAGCTTGCGTTTCTAGAATCACTTCACGGGCAACTTCTGGAGAAGCTGTTTGACGGAGACCCTCCAGTTCGGTTCCAATACCTTTGAGAGCACTAATGACTTCTGTCTCTCCACGAGCCTGGTCGATGGCTTCAACGCCACGTTCCATCAAATCGATTTCTTGCTCAATTAACCGGGCTTTTCGTAGATACCGTTGGCGGCGACGGAGCTGGAGCTTAGCAGCTTTTCGATCACCCCGCCGAACATAACGAACTGCTTTGATGCGAGAGTCCTTGGCCTTAGTCTCATATTGTCGGCCACGAACTTCGAGTTTATCGGTCACCCGGTGGATACGGGCAATTGTATCTTCTTTCGGTTCAGGTTTTTTCGGAAATAGTTTTTCCCAGAATTTAGCCATTAGTCTAGCCCTCCTCCTTTAATCGCTCGATTTCTTTTTCAAGTTCCGAGACACGTTTTTCCGGTTCTGGCAAAGAGGTACCTGTTTCCACCTCAATTTCGGAATCGAGCTCTTTGAGAGCATCTTTCACTTCGCCATCAGTGACTTCGGTTGAAACCGCCATGCGATCCATACCCGCTTCGGCGACTTCCTGTGTCATTTCGAAGTGACGGAGGTTGCCTTCAATTTGATCAACAAGTTTTGCTACCTCAGGAACTTTCACTTGGTTCTTGAGTCCACCAAGGGCAGAGTTGAGTTGCCCAAGGATCTTCGCCACTTCACCCATGGCTTCACTTTGACGTAATTGTGTTTGTAATCCTTCGATACGTAGACGATAAGAGTCTACGCTAAGGGCCCACTTTTGAAACCGCAAATGATGTTGCAGGTACATCCGTGTGGCATCCATATTGCCTGCAAGGCGGTATTTTTTGGCCCGTTGGCGGCTTTTACTCGCTTCTTTTTCGAGCATCTTCCGTTGTAAATCGAGCTTCCGACAGAAGACGTCGAGTCGGAAGATGAGCTTCTTCAGGTCGGGACCGCCACCCAGCCATGATGCGAATCGTCGAATAGCTGACATTGTCGTTACCTTCCAGTGAACCCTTCAAATCGAACCTATTATACTTTTGGGCTCATCGTCTTTAATACCTCGGTTCTATGTATCGATTCGCAAAACAGTGAGTTGATTCTAAGTAAAGTAATTCGAGTAAATAGCTCTAGAAAAAACCCAGATACCGTAATAACCCAATAATATGGTAGACGATGGCAATAATGGTACCGATGAGTCCAATCCATTGAAGAATGGTTGATAACCGTTGACGAGAAATGATTGGAACAGCGGTGGTAGGCTGATAATCCTTTGGCACCGAATTTGGTCGTTTACATCCCGTAGGTCCAAAGGCATCAACCTCCGGGAAGATACTAATTTCAACAGCCCCGCGCGTAATTAGCTTGGTTAACGCATGGACGAACGTATGCCTCTTCATATTAAGTAAATTCGCTGCGGTAGTAATGCGAGTAGGATGAGTAATGGAGACAACAAATCCCGCCACAATTCTGAGCCTATTGAGTTCATTCCACTGGTTAGTTGCAATCCACATACCTAAGAACACAAAAATCAGAGGGATGGTAAACCAAGAAATACCCACGAACAGAAGCAACCCAAAGGCAATGAGCCCGGAAATCGTAATAGCAATGCCCATGCCTATTGTGATTGTAAACCCTTCAGTGAGTCGTTTAAAGTTCTTGTGATCGAGTGGCAGTTCTATCACCGTGTGGTGTGGGTAGCCTGTGTCTAATTAGGCGACTGCGTTTATTTATTTATATGCTTATAACTATAACTAATTAGTATTAGAAAAAATACCAGACAAGTTGATTGACTTAACCACGACCTACTTTTATAGCTACATTCCTTTTTTTGCCTCCGTGTTTACCAAACTAGTGTGCCTCAACCATCGGGCCCAATGGATAAGTTCGATCGATGAATGCCTTTACCTTGTAAGCCTTAATCGGTTCTTTGAGAGCGAATAAAAGATCAGTCGTGCAGTCGGCAGGTCTACCTATGACACTCTTATTCCAGGCAGCTTATACCCTTGCACAACACGCCTATTCACAAAGTAGTCCATCGAGTGCTGAAGACGAGGCAGGTTAGAAAAAAGAAGAATGCATAGTCGCTTACCAATCAGATACGATTCGGTAATCTGCTATGCATTGTGTTATGCAGAATAAGTGTTGGGTATGCAGTATTAACGGTAGTGACATTTCGCATTAACAAATGAAATATCTACCCCAGAAGGAATTGTACATCTCAGATTGACGACTACTCTAACAGTATCGTAAATACTGCAATCTACGTCAGGAACGTCAATTTCGATTCTTTGGGGAGTAGCCCAGATGTTTTTTGCCTCTGCTACTACAGCGCCCTTATTGTAGATAACCCCTCTGACTTCGACAGAGAACACATGATTTTGGCTATCCGCATCATGAAGTCCAACTCTAAGTGCAGAGAGATAGAGCTTTTGCATTCCCCGTTGTGTTGGAAGAGGAATTATATACATCAGCTTTATCTCTGTGGGCTCAATATTTCTGATTGTCCAAGCTGAAGCTTCAACTTTTCCTGGTACTGATTCAAGCTCGAAAATACAAGGTACCCAGCCTTCATCGTTCATGGTAACCACATATGTGACTGAGGTTTGGTTTTTTTATAAAGATATTTGGACCTACGCAAATCGAAAGAACATCTTTTGGAAAATGCAATCTCCCACTCCTCCTTTTTTCTTGCTTTGACTCCCAGTGTCTGATATGTCAAAAATCCCTACTTAGGATTAACAATACTCCCAAATCACTTGTCCAGCGTCTTATTAAGAAGTAATGGTTCACAATCCGTAATCCCTTCTTCTCGAGAGCCCACTGAATGAGTTCGTGGGCTTTCTCAAAACTGCACCATCTTCAAGCGGTATGCTCCGCAGGATTCAGCACTGGATCCTGTTCTTGATCGACACGGGCTAGGAAAATATAGATTGTCATTTCTTTTAGAAATTGTTGAAGCGCCGGAGGAGAAATTTCACCTTCAGATTCATCTTCAACGAAGAAGTCGTCGGGAAGGCCAAAGGGAACAATGAGGGCAGGAATGTAACCTGTTTCCTCGAAAAGTTCACATTTCGCACCATCAACGGGGGTTTCATTCGGGGGGGTGATCAAGATCCCCCAAGCTCCGTCTCACTGAACCAGTGGCATTTTGTCAATTATAACTCACGGTTGCTAGTTTAGCGATCAGATACTCGAGTCCTCCTTCCCAAAATCGGATACGATAAATTGATGCCATTGCCTTCTGAACCATAACCCTCACTTATGTTAGGTCTTTAACGTTAAATGAATCGACGCGGTCGAATGTTAGCGAATAGACGAACTTAAGAAGCCGTTACATAACCTCTTCCTTAATTATTGGTCAATGAGGTGATCTGCATGGCAACACCTGATGAAAAATGGCCAACGGCGTCT
>JBHLPI010000103.1:0-6887 GCA_048939595.1 Promethearchaeota archaeon
TCTCTGATTTCAGCTTCCCCGTCGTGAACCCATAAGTAGACTGGTTCCTTTGCTTTTCCTTCCAAGATTACAAAGTCGAATCCAGCGAATTTTAATTTAGGACCAAAATAACCTCCGGCACGCGATTCTGCCCAGCCTCCTGTTAATGGCGACTTGGTACAAATTTCGTAGCTTCCTGAACCTGGACAAAGCGTCCCTGTAAGTGGACCGGTCGCAAAAATCAGCTTATTTTGAGGACCTAGTGGATCGATGCCTGGTTTGAGCTCTTCCCAAAGAACTCTTGCAGCGTAACCCGTGCATCCGATGTATTTGTCAATGAGGTCCTCCCTTACTTTTTCAACTAGAATCTTGTTTTTGGTCAAATTGACACGCAAGACCTTTCCGGCATAACCGAATAATTGGTTCATGATTTTCACCTCATTTTTGTGCTGGGGTTGGGTCCTTTGCTGGATTCTCGTAGAGTTTGGCAAATGCTCTTTGTCTGTAATAGTTTGCTTTGTTGGCGTCAATGTATAGCAAGGCTTTTTCTGGACACCGCTTTACGCACTCAGGGTCTCCACCACAGAGGTCACACTTAATGGCAACCTTCGTCACCGGATCTATCTTTATCATTCCAATCGGGCAAGTAGGAATACAGAGGCCACATTTTGTGCATTTCTCGGCATCGATCACTATCGCACCAGTCTTCTTGTTTCTACTTATCGCGTCCTGTGGACATGAGTCAATACACAAGCCACAATGCCAACAGACGATAGGTGTATCGATATATGGTTCACTCCGTATAACGTGGATTCGAGATCTCGCTGGATTATGTGTGTTAAAGAATTTGAAGCTGCAATACAGTTCGCAGCGCATACACCCAACACATCGATTTGGTACAACAACCAGAGTTTTCATTTCTCTACAACTCACTTGGAGGGTTTTAGAACGGATCTGCCTAATATTTGTCCTTGCATAAGCTGTTCAAGGGCTATGTTAGCTTCTTCGAGCTTGAAGGTCTTTGTAGTAATCGATTTGATTGTGCCTTTCTTCGCTAAACTAACCAGATCAACAAGTTCTTTGTGTGTTCCAACCTTTACGCCCATTATGGTAAGCTCGTAATTTACTGCATCATCAGGTACGATTTTCAAGGGACCGGGTCCAACGCCGACTACGACAAGCCGGCTAAGATTTGTCAACATCTTCAGCCCATTACCATATGTTTGTTCGAAGCCAACAAAATCTACGACGACATTTACGCCCTTCTCGCCCGTTATTTTAAGAACTTCGCTAACAGGATCCTTATTGCCATCTACAACATAATCGGCTCCGAGCTTCTTAGCCATCTCTAGCTTTTCTTCGGTTAGGTCTATAGCAATGACGCTTGCTCCCATAGCTTTGGCGATTTGGATTGCAAAAGACCCTGTGCCTCCTGCTCCATAAACAACGACGGTATCACTCGGTGTAACCTTGGCTTTTCTTAACGCCCGATATGATGTGACTCCGCAACATGAGAGTGGCGCAACATCTTCTGGTTTTAAATCTCCAATATTAATAAGCGCCTTTTCGGGGACCGCTATATATTCAGCATAGCCTCCATCTCTCGCAAATCCAATTGGACCATTAAGTTTACAGGAGTTTTCAAATCCAGTTCTACATAGAATACATAAACCACAAGCGTACGCCGCCCAGCTATCGATTAAAACTGGATCATATATATTAAACGCTGTGACTTCAGACCCGATTTCATGGACTTTCCCAGCAATTTCATGGCCTAAAATCCATGGGCGTTTTCCTCCAAACTTCTCAGTCGTTAAGTTTCCATGTGAGAGGTGGACATCCGTATGACAAACCCCACACGCCTGAACTTTAATCAGGGCCTCTTTCGGTCCTACCTCTGGAATATCTACTTCATCAAGCTTAAGCGGCTCCTTATATTCGTGTAATCTCATCGCTTTCAAAAAAATCCCTCTGAACATGCGAAACTGCACCATAAGTCTTATATAAATCGTACAGCCGAAAGTGGGGACTGAGGGACAAAAATGGCTCTCTCTCGAAATCAAATTTTAGGAATAGTTGCTATCGTTATCATAGTGTGTGCCACCGGTGGAGGAGCCTACTACTACTTCTTCATATTAGCACCACAACAACCATTACCACCGAAAGAAAGTGTGACAATTGGTTGCGCTCTTTCACTTACCGGACCCTTTGGTGGTGGTGCAGCACTCCATTTAACTCCATATTACAACTGGATTGTCGATGAATACAATGATTTAGGTGGACTCTACATACCGGAATATGGACAGCGTTTGCCAATCGAAATGACAATAGTCGACGATGAGGGTAACGTTGAGAATCTAATTTCGCAAACTGAACGGTTCATTACAGTTGATCATGTTGATTTTATTTTTCCCCCATGGGGAACAGCAATGAATTTTGCAGTATTTCCTTTGTATCAGCAATATGGATACCCAGTTGTTGCTTTAACAGTTGGGGCTGATGAAGCCGCAAGTCGTATTGAAAGCGGTGAATGGAACTACGTCTTCTTAACACTCGGTCAACCACATCATACAGGCAATGTTATAGCTGATTACCTTTCGTACATCGATGCAAATATGACATCTCTGGATTCTATAGGAATCATCTTCGTCGCTGACCAACACGGTGTAGAATATGGTGGGGCCGCATATAGTTACTTATACACCAGAGGATTCAACATCACAGTCTATCAAAGTTATCCAATAAACGTTGCAGACTTCACCCCTATAATCAACCAGCTTAAGCTTTGGGATTGCGATGTGATGTTCGCATCGAGCTATCCACCAGATGGCATGTTACTTCTAGGACAGTGTATAGCGCAAGATTACAGTCCCAAGGTTATGTTCTTCGGTCCTGGTATTGAAGTGCCAATGATTGTGCATGGACCAGGCGCATTTACGGATGAACAGACCATGGGAATTCACTTCTACGATGGCTATCCTGCCACTGCTTACGACACACCGGAATTAGCAGCTTGGGCTGAACTGCATAATTCCACTCTTGGATTCTATCCTTTCCCCGCATCAGCAACGTTTTACGGAGGCCTTCAATGTCTATTCCAGGCGATAGAACAAGTTGGTCTTAATCGAGCACTAGTGAGGGAGGCACTCGCCACCCAAACCTTCGACACCGTATTAGGACCTTATACATTTGTAGCAGGTGAACATCCGGATATTCCTGGAACGGGATTGCTTTCCCAGTGGCAAGGTGGAGACATGATGGAAGTTGTGTGGCCACTTGATGTCGCTTCAGCGCCTATAATCGCTCCGAAGCCTGCTTGGCCAGCACCCCCAGCTCCCACAGCGAGTGTCCCTCTGCCCACGGGAACAGACTACCAATTCGGTGGACAAGGGATAGACTCGGCGAAAATTGGAATCAAGCCAGTTGCTGATCGATCAATGGATTTTGCCACGATGTCAATAGTGAGTCCAATGCTTTCATGGAGATTAACCTCAAGGGATTAGTAGCCATGAAGCTCCCCCTTTTTTTAAAAAAATAATGGAGGCTTAATTCATGATTGACATACTCATCGGGGGCGCAATTTTAGGAGCAATATTTTCTCTGATAGCTGCAGGCCTTAACCTTCAGTATGGGGTAACTCGAGTACTCAATATCGCCCATGGCGAGTTCCTAATGCTAGGTGCGTACATGACCTATGTTTGTTTCACTTCGTTTTATATCACGCCACTTTTTTCCCTTCCCATTTCCGGAATCGTTATTTTTCTTGTAGGAGTATTAGTTCAGCTACTCGTTTTTCGCAGGTTGGTTCACTTATCAAAAACAGGTGAAGAGCTTGAATTCAGATCACTCTTAGCTTCCTTCGGTCTTTTATTCATTCTTCAGAATGTAGCTTTATTGATATTTGGTGCTACCCCACTAGGCTACACGTGGGCTAATTTACCAGTCATTATTTTTGGATACTATTTTCAATTAAACATGATAATAATTGCTATTGCAGCGATGATCATCATCATAGGCGTCTACCTTTTTTTACGCTTCACGAAGTTGGGTTTAGCAATGAGGGCAACTGCTGAACAACCTACTGGTGCTAAGCTTGTTGGAATCAGTATTGATAGGATGCATGCCCTGTCTTTCGGAATAGGCGTTCTTTTAGCTGCTTGGGCCGGCTCACTATTAAGTGTGATTTACTTCATAACCCCCTTCATTGGTTCGGCCTATACATTCATCGCGTTAGTAATAATCATCATGGGTGGTATGGGCAGTTATCTTGGTAGTGTAGTAGGAGGCTTTGTAATGGGTTACGTGTATTACATCACATTGACAGTTGATGCCCTCTTATCAATGGCCGTCGTCTACGTTTTCCTCATCATAATTCTTCTAATTAGACCAAAAGGATTTTTCGGGCGGTAACGATGCAAAAAATTACAACCGCAGATCTTTTGAAAATCCTTCCTTATGTAATAATTATCGTTGTGCTGATGCTAGCTCCCTTCTTCTTAACCCTCTATCCTTTGGCAATATTACGCAGTCTCCTCTTATGGTCGGCGCTAGCCATCAGCTGGTGGTTCTTCTCAGGCGTTACAAAGTATGTTTCACTGGGATCTGCAGCATTTTTTGGGATTAGCGTATACATTGTAGCTATCTTCGGTGATTTCGTTCCATTCCCTTTAGTGATACTGTTTGCTGGTTTATTCTGTTTTGCTATCGCACTTGGAATCGGTTTAGTAACCTTGAGATTAAAAGGCATATACTTCGCGGTATTTTCCTTCGGGCTAGCGGAGCTTTTTAGAAACCTCGTTCAATGGTGGGAAATAACGATAACTGGTACTCGCGGGAGAATCATTTTTTATCTTCCCTCTCAAACAACCTATTGGGCAGTACTTATTGTCACAATTCTAGTTCTTGTGATGATACTCTTCCTAAAAAGGGCAAGACTTGGTCTAGCACTACGGTTGATAGGTGAAAACGAGGAAGCCGCGGCCCATTTGGGCGTAAACGTCAGTTTATATAAAACCTTAGGCTTCGCGATCAGTTCTATGTTTATGGGCTTAGTTGCAGCCAGCTTCGCGCCAAGGTTTAGATTTATTGACCCGTCAATCGCTTTTAATCCTCTATACTCTTTGCAGCCTGCAATAATGGCGATGTTGGGTGGAATTGCACTCATTTATGGCCCAATCGTTGGAGCAATTACTCTTACATTACTGAATGAGTTTCTGCGCACCATCGCAACAGAATACTTCATGATTTTACTCGGCCTAATCGTGATCATCATTGTTCTTTTTATGCCAAACGGAATCGCTGGAGTCATTGAAAAGACGAGGACAATAATAAAGAACGAAGGAACCGCTGGACTCATTGACTATATGAAGAATGGAATAACTGAATTCATTGAACGAGTGAAGAGCATCTTTCGGTTAGATAGAAAAAAGGAGCCAATTAAAGCCCCAGAAACGCCTCCTTAACCAGCTTGTTCATTAGAAGCTCTTCGCCTCCTCCCTCCAAAGTTATTTTACCAGTTTCCATTACATATCCGCGATCAGCAAACTTCAAAGCGTAATGAACATTCTGTTCGGCCAGCAAGATACTGATCCCGTAATCCTTGAGCTTTTGTATGGTCTTGAAAATCTCCATTGTTAATTTGGGTGATAATCCTTGAGAGGGCTCATCTAGCATCAACAACTCCGGACTTGAAGCGAGACCTCGTGCTATGGTTAACATCTTTTGTTCTCCACCGCTTAGTGTCCTGGCAAGCTGATTCTCCCTCTCCTTCAATATCGGAAGAAGCTGATAGATAATTTCAAACGTCTCCTCTCGCCTTGCCTTTGCTCTAGAAACATAAGCACCTAACTCGATGTTTTCACGTACTTTCATGTGTGCGAAAAGCTTTCTATCTTCTGGAACATATGCGGCTCCTAAACCTACAATCTTGTTGGGGGCTAAACCTTGAATCTCTCTTCCTTGAAAAAGAATGGTGCCAGAGGCTGGTTGTTGTAAGCCAGCTATTGTGCTCAAGAGGGTGGTTTTACCGGCTCCATTTGCACCAATTATGGCTATCGCCTCTCCCTCCTCGACGTTCATGGAGACATCCCAAAGTGTCTGTGATTTTCCTCGAAATACGTTTACGCCCTGCACCTCAAGCATGATCCTCACCTAGGTAGGCTTCAATGACATTGGCGTTCTCGGCTACCTCTTGGGGTGTCCCTTCAGCGATTTTTATGCCATGATCAAGCGCCATGATGCGATCTGCGGCTTCCATCATGACCCGCATGTTATGTTCAATCATGAAAAGTGTGGTCCCACCACTGTCACGTAGGTCCCGGACAATTTTAAGCATCTGCGTTAATTCAGTGGGATTTAAGCCAGCCATTGCCTCATCTAATAGTAAGAGTCTAGGTTTCGTAGCCAGCCCCCTCACAATCTCGAGGAGTCGCTGCTCGAACGCCGTTAATCTGGCGGCAGGTATATCACCTTTCTCCGCTAGTCCTAATTTTGCTAATAATTGAGTGAGTTCTGATTCAATATCGGAAAATCCTTGATCCTTGTGGCAACCAAAGCTAGCTGCGGCTATTACATTCTCAAATACTGTCATGTTAGGAAACGGTTTAGGGATCTGAAAAGTCCTTGCCAGTCCTAACTTACAAATTTTATGAGGTTTAAAACCTGAAATGACCTTTCCATTAAACTTTATCATTCCAGATGTCGCAGGGAGCGCACCAGATATCAGATTAAACAGTGTGGTCTTACCCGCTCCATTCGGACCTATTAAGCCCAATATCTCCCCCTCATTCACATAAAAGTCCACATCTTTGAGAGCGATAAGACCGCCAAAGCGTTTACTTATTCCTTCTCCTTCAAGCAATCGCATAGACGCTCCTTTCTAATCATCATCTATAAATAATTTCATTCCA
>JBHLPI010000028.1:0-21936 GCA_048939595.1 Promethearchaeota archaeon
TATCCTATAGGATGGGGATAGGAAGGGTAGTGAATATTTAACGCAATGCAAGTGGGACTAGAGTCTAGGTGTTTTTCAGATATTGTAACTGAGAATGGACGACCAACAAGAATGGATGCCAAGAAAGCCCGATTAGCAGGCCGAGGTTTCTATGCATTTTGTTATCACTGGCTTTACGTTTTCTATCTAACATTCAAGACGTTCCGAAAAAATTCTAAGGTGGCATGGAATCTGTTTTGGAATTGGTTAACTCATCCGGGGGTTGAAATGTTCGCCCTAGCTGATTTGGTGAATCAGATGCAAAAATGGCGGTTTCGAGAAAGGCTACATCAAAGTGTTTTTTAAAAAATTGGGACATAGATATTCTGAATAATTATGAAATGATGGGGAGATAATTTGAGTATTTCCAAAGAAATTAGGAAGATATTGCAAAGAGAAGGGGTAAATTTCGCAGCCACTTATCCCTGTGCAAAGTTCCAATCACTGTATAACCAAATTCATAATTCCTTTTACACCATAGGACTCACTAAAGAAGAAGAGGGTGTAGGACTATGTGCAGGGGCTAGTCTTGTTGGATCCAAACCAGTAATGCTGATTCAGAGTACAGGATTGGGCAATATGGTAAATGCCCTGTGCTCTCTAACTCTAACCTACAAACTTCCCCTAGTCATATTAGCAAGTTGGAGGGGCAGATTCGAGGAAAAGATTTCAGCTCAACTCAGATTAGGCCAAAGTATTCCTCCTTTGTTAAAAGCGATTAATATCAAATCATATATCATCGAGAAGCGCAAGGATTTACCACTAATCCCAACAGCTATCCAAGAAGCGTATAGTTCAGACAATCTCCAGGTGGTCCTTCTAAGCCCATTATTATGGGACGAATATTCTTCACAAATGGATGTTTTTCCAACAGCAGGTCCTCGAACAATTACCAAAGTTAGAGATTTCCCCAGTATTTCTGCATCCCTTACTCGGTATGAAATTATTAAGGCAAGTCTGCCTTTTCTTAAAGACAAGGTTGTAATCTGTAATATTGGATTTCCATCAAGAGAATTATATCAACTCGGTCATCAATCCACTAATTTCTATATGCTCGGGAGTTTAGGGCTTGCTTCCTCAATTGGGTTAGGAATTGCAGCTTGCTCATCCAGAAATGTGGTTGTTATTGATGGAGATGGCAGCCTTTTAGCAAATTTAGGCTCACTTGCCACAATTGCTCAAGTTAGTCCACAAAATCTTACGATTTTAGCCATCGATAATGGTGTTCATGGATCAACTGGGAATCAACCAACAGCAACGAGCTCGTGTGCTGATTTAGCTCTAACAGCAAGTGGGCTTGGATTTCAACGCGTTTATCGTGCTGCTTCTTTAGACCAGTTGGGAGGTGTATATGAAAACCTTAGTTTAGGACCCAACTTTGTTCATATTCCTGCTCTGCCAGGAAACACTGATGTCCCCATTATTCCCTTGTCACCTATAGCAATTAAAAACCAGTTCATGAAAGCTGTGATCTCCCCTTAATCTAGGGATTCGTTAAGTTCAAACTAAGTCTGAAGTCTGTTAGCAATTTGAATTGCCCATTCGGCAGCAAATTCAGCATCCGGGGCAAACATGTAAGCGACGGGTTCAATTCCAACAAGTCCTTTATCTAACAAGACGTCAAAACACTCAACTTCTTGTAACAGGATTTTAATTCCAGCAAGTAATGCTTCATCTGAGTCTCGTACACCATTTATTCGCTTTCGAGTTACTTCGGTGTACTTAAATCCCAACTGCTCAAGGGCTTCTTCTAATCCATCAATATACTTGAAAACAATTGCCGCAGCTATGTCTGGGTTGTCATGTTTTACTAATAGCAGCACTTTCGATAAATGGAACGAACCTCGAAATTCAGGTCGTGTAAAAGAGTGTGGTCGCATGTGATGGGATACGATTCGGCTAGGAAAGCCTGCAACGTCATTGATATCTTTTGGATCAGGAATGCTCATGACCAGTTGTGAACCGACTTGAGGAATAAGCGAACGAAATTCTGGAGTTAAAGAAAGCAATTCTAAACTTCGAGTAAGACTGTTCAGAACATCGATGCGTTCATCGGAAGCGAATCCCTTTGCACAGACCATGCACTCTTGGAGCCCAGGATTCTCTTCTCGGTGTAATTGACAAAGCGTTCCACCAATTTTTTGGCTTGAACAGAAAGTGCAAAGAGCTGCAATTCCCTCTTCTAAGCCCATTGGTCCCTTAGAGAGCTGTTTTGCGAAATTCTTCGCGCTTTGACGAATGCTGGGTGTGTAATAGGCTTCAAACCGATCAAGCTGAGATAGACCACGAGAAATACTTGCTTGAGTAACACCTAGAACTTGAGCGACTTGTTCTTGAGTATAACCATAATCCTCAATTAAGTGCGAACTGATCAATGCTCGAAGAGCTGGTAATAATTTGAAAACCATAGTTTCGCATGGTGGGCGCACGATTCGAAGCCTCCACCGTAAGTAACTATTGTCAAACTTTCGCTAACCACTAAAAGGGTTTCCGGTTCATATGCTTTCAGAAAATGCTAAAACGGGGGTGGACAACTCAGGAATAGTTCGTTGAATTGCACTAGCAAGGCTCGAAAAAACGCGATCCACATACAAACCAGTTTTAGCAGAGCAGGGAACATAGTGAGATATTTGGTATTCATGGCAAAAGTGATCTATTCGATTTTTCGGAACATGAACGGGTAAATCTGATTTTGTACCTGCCAAGATAATCACGATTCTCTCGTTAGGATATGCATGTTGTTGAACCAGTTTTAACCAATCACAAGCCTCTTCGAGAGTTTGAGGACGAGTCTGATCGAAGACCAAAACCAGGCCTGTCGTTCCAGCACAAAATCTCGGCATGAGGAACCGAAATCTTATTTGACCACTAAGATCCCAGATGCTCATATTAAGAGGACCAAAGCTCCCGAAGCTGACCTTCTGTGCAAAATTAATTCCTATAGTGGGAGCGGCATCTAGAAATTGGTCAAAGACAAATTTGGTTACTAGACAGGTTTTTCCCGCTTGGGCTGCACCAGCAATAATAACTTTCACAAGTGGTGTTTGAGGTCGGATCAGCTTTCATACCTCATCCTTTGTCTTCAAAGACCCTTAAAGCCTCCACATTCCTGTAGAATCGAGATTGACTATGGGTGTAGAATATGCCCTCCCAAACATAATGAATACGAGGAATTTTATTCTGGAACCGCACTCAAGTAGAATCGCATTCTATTCAAACGAATTGATGTTAATTTTATGGTGAATCGCGTGGAAGCGTATATCGCAGGAAAACCTCTCCTCAGTACAACCGATTGGCCATCAAAGGTATCTTGTGTTGTCTTTTTTGCTGGGTGTAACCTGCGCTGTCGTTTCTGCTTCAATACTCCCCTCTTAGAATTTGGTGAGCATTACAAAGTAGATTTAGAACTAGTTTATCTAGAACTAGAAGCTAGCCAGTATCTTATAGATGGGGTAATCGTAACTGGTGGGGAACCAACCTTACAAGCAGCTCCTCTAAGAAATCTTGCGGAATGGACAAAGAACCATGGTCTCGAATTTGGAATAATGACTAATGGTACGAAACCTGATGTTCTTAATCAATTTCTGGATGCCGCTCTTTTGGATTATATTGCTGTTGATATTAAAACGGTGCCGGAAAAGAGCCAATATGTGCATCTCACCCAATCAACTAGCGCAGTTCTAGAACGAGTCAAGGAGACAGTATCTCTCTGTAAAGCATCAAAAATACAGTACGAATTTCGAACGACCCTTGTTCCCTCAATTATTGATTCTACAAATCAAATAGATCAGATCCGAAAATGGCTTAAAACACCACATTATGTTCTCCAGCTCTTTCGTCCTGAAGATACAGTCTTGGACCCTTCACTTAATTTTGCCTTTACACCTGAACAAGTTGATCAATTCCACCAATACGCCAAAAAGCATGGAATAATTACACGGTTCTAAAGGTCTTTGATATATGTACGAAGCCTATAATCAAATATCTCCAAAAAGGCATTATACATGAAGGTGCTTTTCGTGACGAGGTGGACAGTAACACTCGTAGATGGGTCTACACTTCAACTCCTTGATTTGCAAAAAACCGGTTACCAATATTACGAACTTCAAGCGGGATTCATCCAACAACTACAAACCGCTATCAAAAGACAGCCAACCTATTCAGTAAAACTAAACCTTATTGACTCCACGCTCGGTCCAAATTCTGAACAGCTTCTTGCCCCCTTTCTTCTCCTTCTCATAACAACAACAAAACTAACAGTAACATTTCTTGGTGAATTAACCGAAAATGAAACAGGTTATATCATAGGTATCTGGCCACCTAAGTTTCTCCGAATAATCAAATCCGATAGTCAGGCGATTCTGAATATCCTCTATATTATCACCAACCAACCAACACTTGTTGAAAAGCTTGATGTGTATTTCTAAAGTTTTTGAGCCTACATTCTTATTCAAATATGCAGAAGCCAAGGCTTATCAGTGTCACAGAAAAGAAATCTATATATTATTGAATTTAATGGAGTTGCGCGGGAGACTCTGAGACTTTGTTATCAGAACAACTACCCCTACCACCAGATGAACAACCTCAAGGAAACTTGCGTATTCTAAGCGTTGAACAAAGGCATGAACGTAGTGGTCGCGTTGTAATGCTACTCGATGCTGAGAGTATGGGGGAAACGAAGACAGATCTCCGAAAACGACAATTTACTTATCAGATTCGCGGAGTAACAGATATCTTAATTAAGCCAGGGTCATGGCTTCTTAGCCCCCGTGAAGATCTTGGAATCATCACAGATGTCGAAGCAGCCACCAAAAATAAATCAAAGAAGAAAAGAACAACAACTGTTGCCTTAAGAGTAAAGTTCGAAGAGACTGGCATAATCCGGTTAAACGAATCTTGGACTATTTTTAAAAAACAACCTATTACTCACAGGGAAATGAACCGTTGGGAAAAACGTATGACTGATGGCGCAAAACAGTATTATAGGCAGGTCCTCCCAGGGGTTGTTGACTCAATTTTATTTTCTCCTTCGAAGGGGGTTAATGGGGAACAAGTGAAGAAGATTCTGAATCTGCGAGAATTCATCCTTTATCACGCCATCAAGATGGCAAAATCTAAAGAATCTGTGAAACTGACCAGTACTCATCTTGTTGATGCGACTCGCGAAATTCTTGAACCCTTAGAAAAAGGATAGAGCACAATACGAAAGGTTTAAGTGTCCGTTACTCGCGGCATCCCACGCAACGATAATTTCGGGGGGTAATGAAAATACAGTTCTGCCCGAAATGTGGTAGTCTATTGCGTCCGGAAAAAAATAAAGCGGGAAAAACTGTTCTCAAATGCTCCTGTGGCTATCGATCCCAAGCTAAAGAGACAGAAGGCTACAAAGTCAAGTTCCCAATTCGACATACGGAACGGGATTATATCGTCGTTGTTGAGGAAAAGGAAGAGGAAAAGAAGCGAAAGAAACGCGAAATTGATGAAGACGAAAGACAAGAAATGCTTGAGTTAATGTTAGATTATTTCCCGGATGACTAACATAAACACTCAACGCCTCTCTTCTCTCACAGCAGGAATGTAGCTTGTCTCTCAAAAGTGATTCAGATAAAAAAACTAAGAACTGAATTTTAGACATAGAATGGAATCGGTCGGTATCCGTGATCTTGTGCGGCTTGTTGTTCTCGACGAGTTTCCTTTGCTAAATCATTTAATTGAGCCTTGATTACGTTTTGATTTTGAATTAATGATTGGATACTTACATCCACATCAAGAACCCGATTAATGGCTGAAACCATGCTTGCAGCAGCCTCTGGGTCAGGTAGCTCTGTAGTTGCAGTGACCAGCAAACAATATCCATCCAGTTTTCGAATAAGACACTCGTTAAGAATGGCACCGGCAATCCCTGCAACGAACCCTTTCTGAAGTCTGGGAACCGAATACTTCTCAAGTTCGGTTAGCAAATGGGGCTCTGCGGCACCAAAGACTTCAGGAGTCTCTGTACGTTTTCCGGCACCAATCCCTTCAATACAAATAACCTTCTTTACTCCGTTTTCAGTAGCCCAGTCTAAGATTTTACTAGCAACAAAAAAGATAGTTTCCATAGGTAAAGGAAACTCCGAAATCACCGTTACAAGTTTCCCATCATCGGTTGCGTGAATTCGTAAAGGTAATCGGAGAACACCTCCGAAGAAGGGAGTCACCGGTGGAATCAAGGGAGAGCGGATTGCCCCAATTATTTTCATTTCCAATCCTTCGATTATCCGGCTTGCAGAGATCATACCAACTAACCCTGGGCCTGGAAATCCAATTATGAGAACTGGTTCTTTGGCTAGTTTCACTTTATCATCCGTGGACACAATTTGAATGAAAGGTTCTCCCATAGAAGGTTTTGCTGAAAGCCCTTTTTTCGACATGTTGTTTCTCTCCATCTTTCTACAAGAAGCGTTTTCATTTATCAACAAATAAGGTTTCTTCTTCAGAGTCTAAAATTAACACATTCTATTGTACTTATCCTCTTTGTTCTTGAATCCAACGTTGAATAGTTGCATCTTGGTATCCACAATGAGGACACGTACTTTTCATAACCCTGACATTAGTGATGTTAACACGTGTTAGCAAATTATTGCAATTCGGGCACGCAAAGTGCTTCTCTCCACAAGCTTCACATTGTCGAACTATTCCCTCTGCGGTCCATGGAATTGATCGCCGCATCCACTCATCAGTTACTCTTCGAAAATTAGTTCCACCACATTTTTGGCAGATCATCTTTTCAGACACTCTTTTCACCGCAGTATAACTTTGCCTGCACCTAGCAGTACTATAAGATTAAATGATTTGTCTTATTTGGATTATTTTCCTAAGAGCTGCAATTTACTATACAGAGTGGGAACTACTCGTTGACCGTACTGGTGGCATCTGCTGTGGACTCTGATAAAGGTCAATGGTAGGCACCATAGATCCATTGAGTACACGATGTCGGCGTTTCAATTCTTCCCGCTTTCCTGCATTCCATCCCGAAACGTTCTGATAATATCCTGTAATCCTACTAAACCAGTCAAGATCTATGTTGCCACAATTTGGACACACTTCTAGTAAACCACTAGCTGTGTGATGGCATCGTTTACAAACAGATAAGTCACGTGTATAGGAATAATACCCGAGTTGGGTATTAATGGCAATTCGCTGATTCAACTTCATTAGAGCATCGGCATCAGGAGCCACCTCTCCAAGGAAAACATGAAAGATATTTCCACCAGATAATAGGGGGAAGGCTTTTTCTTCAATTGCGATTTTTTGGGCTAGCGAGGTGTGGGCATCATAATCGACCATAAACCCGTTAGTGTAATATGCGGGAACCGATGTCCTCCCTGCTTCTTCAAGCTGATTCCGCCAGTTCGATATATCACCCTTGACAACAGATTTCGCCTCTCCATTGTAATGGAGAAGGTCCATAATTGCTAAACGTGTAGAACAAGATTCTGCGGGGGTTCGAGCCACTGCAAAAGGCAACCCTAATTCGTCACTGTATATTTTCCGGAGATGTTCCATTTCAGCAATAACTCGTAGTCCAAATCGTACGGCATCTTGGCTCTCATGGAGTTGCGCCCCTGTGTGATATTGGACCATCTCATTAATCCCGACAAAGCCAAAAATTGGTGATGAATTCAGGACATCAAACAACGGAGGTGCTTTGTGATCATTGGATCGAGGTTCCTGGTTAAGGAAAGGCAGCATACCGTTTTCGAGTTGGCGCTTGACAAACTTACGTTTTATTAAAAGCACTCGTTTTGCCATTTCCATATTTTTCCGGAGGTTCTCTAATAACAGAGTATCGTTCCCATTTGCAATAAAGGCTAATCGGGGTAAATTCAAAGTAACAACTTGTAATCCGCCCATCGAGAAATGAGCGCCATCTTCAAACATAATCTTGTTCTGAAATTCTTCAGATCCGATATCTTCCTCCAGCCGGAATGCACAACATTGATAGCAATCTTGTCCTTCGGAATCTCTGTATCCTGGAATGACATTGTCAAAGTAGCTACTACCAAACTTCGCGGAAAGCTTCGCAGCCAAATACATGTTTTCTTCGTGTTCACTTTTTGTAAAGTATTCACGGCGAAGCCGGATTTCGGGTTTGGGGAAGCTGAACATTTTACCCCAAGCATCCCCCTCAAGATATGTTTCGAGTATAGTTGTCATGAAGGTCCGCGCTTCGTCCTGATAATCACCGTATGTATCAGGTCCAACTTTTCCACGATAGATAACAGGTGCGTCTTGCCAGATTTTGGGGATACCGGATTCGAGTTGGATACTTGAAAAAACTAGTTGTCCGCCTCGGGAGACATAGGTTTCATTGGCTTCGAAGAGGATTGTTTGAGCAAGCTGCTTAATCTCTTGTGGAGACTTTCCGCGGAGGTAAGGCGCCAAGAATACATTAAAATTGAAGAGTCCTTGACCGCCGGCACAGTTGGTTTGACCGGCTGCCAAGACTTTGATGAGGTGCAAGATAGCCACCGTTGGGTACGACGCTGGCTTTGCAACTGCCGTCCTTTCACCAAGTCCATCACACATCAACCCATATTTGAAGAAATAACGTGCGTCATAATCCGCACAAAAAGGTCGGGTACCAAAATATTCGAGGTCATGAACGTGAATATCTCCAGCAAGATGCGCATCTGCCAGTTCAGGTGGAAGCATTAGAAGATAGGCTTCTTTGCACAGACGATCTGCGATTTTTTTGTGGATTGTCTCCGGGTTTGGTTGCATATTCGCGTTTTCTTGTGCTTCGTATCCATTTCCACCAATGATATGGCTAAAGTCCCACATAGGAACACCGACGCGGGTCAAAGCATTACGATAAACAGCAAATCGAGCATCCCGCTTCGCCTTCTCAAGCAGAACCTGATTTTGAATTTCTCGAATCAAAGGGGCGCTTACAAAGGGAAGTTGCATCTGTTGAATTCTCTGTTCAACCGTACTGGCAATATCCCGGGCTTCATCTTGGCTAATCGAGGGAATTCTGAAAAGTTCCTGCACCAACATCGTTTCCCGAACTAAGGCATCAACGATCTTCTTGCGATTCCAACTGCGAATTAGAGCGTCGCTGGTCCGCACCATCGGCATTCCAGCGTCCTCTTTTCGGACAGCCTGAATCCACCGATCTAATGATACCGTACGCTGGGTTTTCCCTTTTTGTATCCTCCTACGTCGGGCCATGTCCGTTGCTCCTCAGGAATGTTAAGAGTGTGTTTTCGTCGAGTCGATTTTTGGCGAACAAATCCTTTTGATGAAGCACGTTATTGCCGATGACCAATGCAGGTGTGCTGTAGATATTTAGCATCAGTGCATCGACTTGAGCATCAGGCTCATCAACCATGCGCACTGTGTGATCAATACTGTGGTCTTGGAGATATTGTTTGAGAGCCTCGCATCGAGGACAAACACTGCTCGAGTACACCACACAGACCACGAAAAGATCCCGCCTTCCAATCTATTTTCACGACCTTCAATAAAAATCCTATTTTAAGTCGGTAGTGATTTGATTACGCGATTAGCTGTGAGGTCAATTTTTGATTTGGGTATTTCCTGTCTTCGAAGGATTTTAGCGTTATCTCGTGGCACTTGAGAGTACTCCTACAGAGAGGGTGATGAAAGAACACAAAAAATCATCACAATCTTGAATCAGCTGGACTTGATCAACCTTAGCAATGAGATTGCTCTTCCAGCCATCCACCCATTTGCGCGCGCATAGAACAAATGAACTTAGCCGCTCACTCGCTCTAGGTAACTATGATAGTTCATCCCGCAAGTGCGGTCACACAAATGCCTTCCTGTCATCGCGGATAAGCGACCAGAGTTTTTTCAGCTTATCGATGCAAATAAACCTGCCGATGTCTTGTACTTTAATCACTGGCGTGTCTAACAATGAAAAAGGATCCTTGCATTCTGTCTAGTAGTCGCCTTCACTTTCTTCTAAGCAATGTGTTATTACAATACCATGACTCTTCACAACCTTTTGGAGTCCTGTTCTCTGGTGGTCTTGATAGTAGCGTGATCGCTGCGATGTTATTAGAAACACACCAGAAGCCCATTCAACTCTTTGTCGTTGGGATTGAGTCTGCAAAGGATATTGTGCAAGCTCGAATGGCTGCAGAGTCTTTGAACCTTCCTCTTGCAATTCAACTATTCACTGCCGAGGATGTTCAAGAAGCTCTCCCCTCAATTCTTTCTATTCTTGGACGAGTCGATGTCTTACATACAGAGTTAGCAATTCCACATTTCTTTGCAACTCGTTGTGCCGAACGCTTCAGAATTAGGACGCTTTTTAGTGGTCAAGGCGCTGACGAGCTTTTTGGGGGATATGCAAAACATGAAAAGCAATTGATCGAAGCAGACGAGCAAGCCGTCGTAACCCAAATGGTGGCTGATTTCCAGGTGCTCCATAAAGAAACACTTCCACTAATGACGACAATTGCTGAGCATTTTAACTTGAAATTAGTTGTGCCTTACCTTGATCAGACCATCAGGGATTTTTCATCGGCGCTTCCCCTTTCATGCAAAATCGTTCAAACCAGTGAAGGGGTTGTTCGAAAACGAGTGCTCCGACTGCTTGCCAACTCCTTGAAGTTACCATCTCAGGTTGTTAACGCTCCCAAACGAGCACTTCAATATGGGTCTGGTGCCCATCGAATTTTGGAAAATCTCGCTGCTTCACATTGGCTTGAAGTTGACCCAAATCTCTCCCAACGAGAAGCCCGTACTCATAATCGTATCGAAGATTATCTGAGACTGCTTAAGCATAAGCAGTCCGAAGAATAATATCTAAAATTCTATTTTAACAATGCTTTTAGACGTTTAGACATCGAATCTATCAATAAAGTAAGAGCTCCAAGTGGAGCATTACGATCGGCCAATATCGCCAGAACATTTGCCTCACTAATTCGTCGCACAAAAAGGTGGCCTCGCCCGCACCTGAGCATTAAATCCTTGTACTTCCCAATTTTTAATCGGTTTGCAGTCTGTTCTGACAAAGCACCTAATGACGCAATTGCTGCAGCTAATTCTAATTTTTCAACTTCACCTTTACCCATTAGAACAATAAGAGGCAATCCATCAGCGGTCATGACTGCTGCACTATGAATCGCGGGTTCACGACTAACAGCCTCATCGAGATAGTTCTCCAACTTAGACATAGCGGATATATCAGAAGCCGATTCCATACGTGTTTTCCCTCATCGTGAAGCTTTTAGTGTTTCCCGCACTCCCTAAAGCCAGCGAGCAATACAAAGAATCTGCATCATAGCTTATCTTTTGCTGTTGGGTTGCCAATACTTTTATTAACTACTCCTTAGTGTCCTTGTCCACCCTAAGGCTAGGTGACCGTTAATGCCTGAGAAATCTACTAAATCCAAATCTAAACCAAAAAGCAGTAAATCTAAGTCAACTAGCTCAAACAAAGCCAAAGCGCCAAAAAAGGCGACGACAAAGGCTAAGACCCCGAAGAAGGCGACGACAAAGGCTAAGACCCCGAAGAAGGCGACGACAAAGGCAAAGAAAACAACACCCACCAAAAAAACAAAGAAAAAACGAAAGGTTGCACCCACAGTCGAAACCAAACCCCAAAAACCTCGCAGACTGCCTCTTGAAAAACCTGTCAAGGGCGTGCTGCTGAATTTCCAACGGGGGTCAATTCAACAACGACCACAATATGGCTTAATCCAACTAGAGGGGGTCTCTTCGATTTCTCAAGCAGCTTATTATATTGGACGCTCTGTTATCATTCATTTCAATGATCAAACTTCAAATCATGGTCGAGTTGTGTCCGTCCATGGTCGTAATGGTGTTTTGCGTGTACGATTCAGACGGGGCCTTGCCCCAGAAGCCATCGCTAAAGAGATCCTAGTTTATTAATCTCGCTTCTCATCTCTATTGAAAGAAACCTTTTTGACTCACTCTTTCCCTCAACATCTAGGTGCATGAACCTTGTCTCAATGTTAGGGTGGTTAGAATGATTGAAAATGAGAATAAGGTTAAGCGAAAGATACAACTGAAACCGGTTGCAGTAAAACACCAAGAAGTGTCAATACCCAAGACAATAATTGAGCAGGCTGAAGCTGCGGAGGTGGCTGAAGCAGAAGGAGAAGAATCATTATTGTCTGCTGATCAACAAGCAATCTTATTCATTTGTCAAAGAGGGCACCAATCGTTCATTAGCATTTTGCAGGGTGTCAACAGTACCCGAGTTCCCATTGGGAAGAGCCCCCTCAAAGAAGATGAAGTTCGCGTAATATTAGATGAATTGGTAAGTCAAGGATATTTAAAGAAAGCAGAAATGCATGCCCAACCAACTTGGACGGCTACAGCTAAAGCTCGTGCGTTAGAAACCTAATATTTTACGAACACTTCTCATTTTCCAAATCTATCTAGATAGGCTAATGGGACAGCCTTTTGACAGTGAATATGCAATTCAGTTGAATTTAGAATTCTGCGGCAATCCGTTCGCCGTGCTCAGTTAAGAAGTAGAAGGAATGATAAACTCCTCGACGTTGCTCGACGAGTCCGGCAGAAAGTAGCCGCTTCAAATGGTAAGCAGCGGTACTTGGGGGAATATCTAACGCCCTAGCGATGTCACGCAAGAACGTACGTTGTCCATTAAGGGTTACCAAAATCTGGCGACGAGTGCGATGGCGTAAAACTTTCTCAGTGATTGGTGTCATTACTTATACCGTCCAGGTGGTTCTCCAGCAACTCGATTGACATTTATTTTGTCCTCTTAAATATATACTTTGCGGCATAAATACGTACATGAATTATTTAGGTAAAGATTTGTTATTTTAGATGATGAATTAATGCTCGTGGCTCACCTGCATTATGTTAGAAATATCCAGTAGATAAAAACTCATAATAAGAGGTACTCCTTGTTAGACTAACCAACACATTTAGACTTAAAGCAAGAAAAACACGGTTGGCGTGGGTAGGCGTGTCAAAAAACCGAGGAAAGGATACATATGATCTTATAATGTCCCTTCTTTCTCTTAGTGAAATTCAACGCCGGATTCTCATTTCGTTAGCCCACATCTACCCTCGGGCAGCTTCAGGAAAACAGCTCATTACCTTGATTGGATATAGTGGAAAGGCCAAGTCTTTATACCGTGGTCCACTTGAACGCCTTGAAAAAGAAGAATTAATTCTTGTTGATCGGTTAACCCCGCGCCTTCATTCTATTCGGGTAAACCACATACATCCACTGATAGCATACTTGCTTGAACTTATCGAAACTCATGGCAAAAAGACCATGGAGCTTTATGCGCAAGCTTTGGAGGATGGAACATCCATTGACGCAGAGGAATGACCAACTACTCACAGGTATTGTACGCGAACAATATATCATTGAATGGGTTTTCCTTGGCGTCTTATGGGTTGTCAGCATCGTGTGTGCCTATATCCTCGTCACCAATCTCCTCTTGCTCCCTTCCTTAGGTCCCCCATGGACGCCTACACCCGAACAGACTTGGTGGCAATGGTTATTGCTAGCATTCCAACACCCCTATGTTTGGCCTGCAGGTCTTGCAACAACTATTGCCCTAGTCCTCACCATCAGTGTAACTATCTATTTTGCTATCTGGATACCTGGAAGGGTCGACCGTACAATTCAGTTAGAACTTCGACGGATTGGATCAACTACAAAACTTCGGCTTCATCGTCAATATGTGACGAAAATTAATTCAAAGGGGTTGCTGATCACGAAGTTATTAGCAAAAACCACAGGTTCTGGGGAATATGGTATGGTAGTATTACGCGCCTCTTTCCCCAAGTGTTCTCCAGAACAATTGGAAGCAGTTGCCCAACGGAATTTCTTAGCTTGGGATAAAAACTCTATTGCAACTGTTTCATCAGTTGACGAGTTGCATTTTAAGATTACCCAATTGGCCCGAGCTTTTGCAGACTTGTAGGATAATTCGTGGTTTTATCGGATGAGTTCTGTTACTGTTCCAATGCATCGAGTATTTGCTTCACGGGTTACTATACGATCACCAATTCTTAGCATCTCTGGACCCTTTTTGAACACCATACGAACCCGGGCTACGTCGCCGACGACTAGGTAGTCTTTGTCAAAGATTTTTTCATAGATAACGGGTTGTTGAATGGTAGCGCTGTGAAAGACCGGTTCGTATCCTGGGCGTATCCTTGTGGGGTGTCGTGTAACGATAATTGTGGCATCAAAAGCCTGGACTGCTTTTGTATCTGCATCTTTGTCACTGATAATCTGTCCGCGCCGGACCTTTTCAGGTGGAAGCCGCTTGATATCGAATCCGAAGACATCACCCGCTTTCACACGTTCAACTCGTTTTTTGAATACTTCAATTGAACCTATTCGGCCTTTCATAAAGCGTCCGTCGTTATCTGGGCCACAAAGTATGGGTTGACCTGGTTTGAAGATACCCTCTTGGACTGTTCCCGTTATAACAACATTTGTCCCTCGGATTCCACGGTATACCTTGTCGATGTACGCAAATGCAGGTTTTTCGATGCGTTCAATTGGTATGCGGGAAGGAATATATGCTAGACTTTTTCGTAGCAAATCAAGTCCTTCTCCGGTTACACAACTGACTTCGAAAACTGGGACAATAACCCGATGGGCGATTTCGCGGCAAATTATCCGTATATCGTCATTGGAAGTGACCCGTAGGGGAACATGACCAATTTCTTTAATCGTCTCGAAGACAAGGTTTCGAACACGAGAGCGGATAGCTTCATCACAGTCATCAGTTTTGTTGATAACGACGAAAAATGGTAATTCTTGATTTGACACTAATAGCAAATGTTCTCGCGTTATGTCATCTAAACGAAGTATTCCACTTCGTTGTTCTTCAGTAATGGCAAGTTTGTGTTCGTCTAAACAAGGAACTAGCACCATACTATATTGGGCAGAAGCTCCAAGAACACTGCGAATCATTGTCTTTGCATATTCTTTATGACCAGGGGCATCAAAGATAGTAATAATTCGATGAGCCTTATCTAAGATTCTTGCGCGCTTTGATTTTTGTAAAGGCGCTTCCATTGGAATGAATTCGCCTTCCTTATCGATGGCTGCAAATGTAACATGTAAATCCGCAGTCTGTCCGCGCTTAAGCTCTTGTGGGTATGTTAGGAGTACAGCTCTTGCTTGTCCGCTCCCATCATCCAGTTTACATTGAATGAGAACTCCAGCTAATGTTGTCTTTCCACTATTTACTCTGCCAACCATGTTAATCCCAACGGTTTCTGGGACCATGGGTGTTATTACGCGAGCCAAAGTGAAACTGGTTACAATTCCTTGATCCGTGTTGTAATGGGTTTCTTCTAGAATTTCAATTCCCGCTTCTTTGCAAAGAGTTTTGAGAATAATCTTACTGGTTTCCATCTCCTCGTCAGTTAGACCATAGACTTCCCATTTTTTCCCTTGAAGGTCTTCAACACCAACTACAAATTGCCCAAGCCCCTCACTAGTAATCAGTTTCAATTGGGCGATTAGTTTAGCCTTACGATCTTTTGTTTTATCGCGATCTGTGAGGGAACGTTTGAATTCGGTGTTTCTCGTTTCACCATTTGCTAGCAATTGCTTGAGATTGAAATCCAGTGTCACGTGATTTCCACACACAATTTGGTCTTTTTCTACTCCACCTAATTTAGTTGTCTGAATATCAGCCTTTTGTATTGAACTCTATTTCGAGGGAGATAAGAATCCATGTTCTTGGAGGAATGGAATCAGTGGAACTAGTGTGGGAAATACTGCGATGGCTCCTTCAGCCAGCAGCTCCTCTTTAGATTGAAGTTTTGATTGGCGGGCAATGCACGGTATCTTCAACTTTTTGGCAGTCATGATATCAATGATTGAATCGCCAATGAATAGAGACTGAGCGGGGGTTTTCTGGAAATGGTCCAAAATTAGTTCTAATCCTTCAGTAGCTGGTTTCATGTGAGGCGCCTCATCCCGGGTGACCATTCTATCTACAAAGGGTTCCAATTCGTGTTTTTTTAAGAGATACTCGGCTACTGGTCGATTATCATTGGTGAGGATAGCGATTTTGATTTGCTGATGATGGAGATGTTGTAATGTGTCTAGGGCGCCTGGCACAATTTGAGCTTTTTTAGCGCCTTCCCATTCATATTTCACGGCTTCTTCATATACTTCATCGCGTAGTTTACTGATTTCAACTGGACTAGATCCCCTTTCACCGGCATAAGCAAAAGCACTTCGAAGTAGGTCTTGGGTGGTATTCATTGGTAGAACTTCTGTGGGAAAGTCATGTTCCCTAAGAAGGTCTCGAATCGCATTACGCATGGCCTGAAAATCGATTTCAGCTGTAACCAAGGTGCCATCTAAGTCAAAGATGATCAATTCAATTGCCATGGTAATACTACTCCACTCTACAGAGTGATGAGTATTCACTAAAGTTCTGTGAAACTTTTTACTGTCTTTTTATCCAATCCTTTAACAATGGCAACAAGAAGGTTGATCGTCTTTTCTATGTCCTCCAAATTGAGGATTCCTACATGACTATGAATATGCCGTGTTGGCACTCCGATGACTAAGCTTGGACACCCAGTCCTATCTAGGTGAATGATTCCCGCATCTGTTCCACCACCGTACATTTGAGATAACTGATAAGGAATTTTCTCCTTTTTCGCGGTATTGATTACAAATTCAAGAAGTGGCTGATTCGGGATCATTGATCGATCCATTGTACAAATAGCCGGGCCTTCACCAAGTTTTGTTGCGGCTTGTTCTGGTTTGATTCCAGGCATGTCCCCAGCAAGATCTACCTCCAAGGCAAATCCAACATCAGGTTCAATGAGATGGGCGGTTGTACGTGCTCCACGGAGACCAACCTCTTCTTGCACAGTCGCCGCTCCAACAACGGTGTTTGGATGACTGATATTGTCTTTCTTTAATTGGTAGATGACTTCCATTGCAATGAACGCACCAAGGCGATCATCGAATGCTTTGGCTGCGGCCAATTTACCGTTCCGAATCAGCTGAAATGATGTGTCGGGTATAATGGGATCTCCAACCTGAATTCCCATCTCTTTGATATCATCTTCGGAGGATGCACCAACATCGATGAACATATCTTGAAGTTCAACGACTTTTTTCCGTTCGTCAGGCGAGAGGATGTGGGGTGGCTTAGCCCCAAAAACGCCGAAAATTCGGTTGTTGCTTCGTGTTCGGATAATCACTTTTTGGGCTAGCACGACCTGGCTCCACCAGCCGCCCAACGGGTTAACTTTGAGGAATCCCTCCTTTGTAATTCCAGAGACGATGAAACCAACTTCGTCTACATGGCCAGCAAGAAGAATACGTGGTTTATCTGCTGTTCCCTTCTTGATGAATTGAACGCTTCCGAGCTTGTCAATGGTGATCTCATCTGCGATTGGGCGCATTGCCTTAGCAACAAGGGCAGAAGCTTCGCGTTCAAAGCCACTTGGTCCAAAGGAATCAACAAGGGATTGTAATAGTTTGGTTCGTCGAGAATCCATAATAAGGCACCTGCCACGAATTCACCTGATTAACTAGATAAGTTTTTTTCAGCACGCACCATTTACCGGAATTACAGCTTTTTCAAGAAGAAACAAGTTTATCCCACATGAGTGGACAATTCAGATGTAACGGAGTGTTTAAGATGAACTTAACAGTCGAAGAGTTGGCTAAATTCATCGACCATACTCGGCTAAAGCCAGAGACGAAACAGTCTAAAATTAAAGAGCTCTGCGAAGAGGCTCTCGCCTATGAGTTTGCCTCAGTGTGTATTAATCCCGTCCACACGGCATATGCTGCCGAATTATTACAGGACTCACCTGTGAATGTGTGTGTTGTCGTTGGGTTTCCTCTGGGCGCTACCTTATCTGAAGTAAAAGCCTATGAGACCAAGGAAGCCATAGCCAAAGGCGCTCAGGAAATTGATATGGTTATCAATATCGGAGCTTTGAAAGAACAAAACTATTCTCTAGTTCAATCGGATATTGAAAGTGTTGTTAGCGCTGCTGACGGTGCTGTTGTGAAAGTAATTCTTGAAACAGGTTTCTTAATTGATGATGAAAAACGGCAAGCTTGTCTCCTCTGTAAGGAGGCTGGGGCACATTTTGTCAAGACATCGACAGGCTTTGGTCCCATGGGCGCTACTCCCTATGATGTTCGATTAATGCGAGAAACCGTTGGAACGAAAATGGGAGTGAAAGCAGCGGGGGGAATTCGGTCTTTCAAGGATGCTTTGCGAATGATTGATGCGGGGGCAACTCGTCTCGGAACCAGTTCGGGAGTGGCTATTGTTGAAGGCTTTCGATGGGCAGGGTATAGTGATTCCTTCCTCGAACCGGATAAACCCTGCTGGACCTGCCCGAGCCGTCAAGCTAGCTTAGCCAAGCAACCTAAAGAGGTGTATCTTTGGTATAAACAGCGATGTGTCACATGCCCGCATCGCGATCAAAATATCTTCAATGACTAAGGGGGCTGTCAAATGTCTGCAGAAATAAATGAAACATATACGGATTCCAAGTTGCTGTGGGTTTCACTCACTAATCAGAAAGTGAAAGAACAACCTTTGTCGAAAGAACTCTTTTCACATTATCTTGGTGGACGTGGGCTCGGAGTGAAATTAGTATATGATCACGTTGATCCGTCCATTTCTCCTTTTGCTCCAGAGAATCTATTGGTGTTTGCAGTCGGTCCATTAACGGCGACCTCGGTTCCAACAGCAGGACGATTTGCAGCCGTTACCAAGTCTCCATTAACTGGGACGATGTTTGATTCAAATTGTGGTGGGCATTTTGGTCCTCAGCTTCGTAAAGCAGGATATGCTGCCTTGATTTTGGAAGGACGAGCACCATCACCTACTTACTTGTGGATTGATAATGGTGCACTTGAGTTTCGATCTGCAAAAGATATCTGGGGCAAGGAAGTGAGTCCTACCACTGAGCAACTTCTTGAAGAAACAGATAGCAAAGCTCAAGTCGCCTGTATTGGACCAGCTGGTGAAAATCAGGTTAAACTAGCTGCAATTATGAATGATCGACATCGCGCAGCAGGTCGTGGTGGGGTTGGAGCAGTTTTAGGTTCGAAGAATGTGAAGGCGGTTGTTGTTCGTGGTACTCATTCAGTGTCAGTTACAGATTCCGAGCAGCTAGATCAGGCAGTTATACGCGCCCGCAGGTTAATCAAAAAAGATTCTATCACCAACAAATCACTTCCAGTATACGGTACGGCTGTCTTAGTCAATCTCATCAACGAGTATGGAATGCTCCCCACATATAATTTCCAAGAAGGCACCTTTAACGATGCGGAAGGAGTTTCTGGCGAGAAGCTACTTGAACGGTTCTTCGTGAAGCGCTACCACTGTTTTGGATGCCCAATTGGATGCGGTCGTATCTCTCAAGTTCATCAAAGAGAAGTTGGAGGTCCCGAATACGAAAGTCTTTGGGCATTGGGGCCTCAGTGTGGAATTAACGATCTTGAATGGATTACTTTAGCCAATGATCGATGCAACGAGTTAGGAATAGATACGATTTCGGTTGGTAGCACCATCGGGTGTGCGATGGAACTTGTACAGACAGGAAAGCTCAAAGCAGAACTGAGCTTTGGCAAAACTGAAAATCTCCTCAGCCTTCTTGAAGATACGGCATACGCTCGAGGATTAGGTGCAGAAATTGGTCAAGGATCAAAGGTGTTAGCTACTCGATATGGTTCTCCTAATCTAGCCATGCAAGTGAAGGGATTAGAAATGCCCGCTTATGATCCCAGAGGAGTTCAGGGACATGCTCTTGCCTATGCCACCTCAAATCGAGGAGGTTGCCACCTTCGAGCATATCTGATTGGTCCTGAAATTCTTGGCTCTCCTGTTCTTGTTGACCGTGATAGAGTTGAAGGAAAAGCTGGGCTGGTCATTCTATTCCAAAATCTTTCTGCCGCCATGGACTCACTGGTTCTCTGTCGATTTACGACTTTTGCTTTCAGTGTCGAAGATTATGCTGCGTTTCTATCCACCGCGACAGCCCTTTCGGTTTCAGGAAAAGACCTTCTTAGAATCGGAGAACGGATTTGGAATCTTGAACGATTGTTTAATCTCCGTGAGGGCTTTACTGCCAAAGATGATTGCCTTCCCCCTCGGTTTTCTTCTCCTCTTCCTGAAGGTGGTTCACGGGACCGGATTGCACATTTAGAGGAGATGCTCCCTGAATATTACAAACTCCGTAGCTGGAATAACCAGGGAATACCAACAGAGTCTCAGAAAAAGCAACTTAATCTCGCTTGATATCGAGTAGGGGATTCAATGGCTAAGTCAACCGATTCAGAATCAGCTATCCTTCTCGCTCGAATCCTTTCTAATCTTCTTTCCCCACCAATTATCGCTTTAGGAGTCGTATTCCTCTTTGCATTTTATTCTCCCATTGGAACTGGTTTATTTCTTCCATGGCAATCTTTTCTTCTGGGTGTTGTCTTTGTTGTCATTGGACCGATCCTCCCAGTGGCTCTTATGGTTGCCTTAGGACGCATCACCTTCGATGTCGAAAATCGACGGGATCGACCCTTGTTGTATTTAGTTGCAATCTTGGTTTATGTAGGTGGAGCGTTGATTGCATGGTTATATCATAATCATGCTATGGCGGTTATCGCGATTGCTTATGCTGCAGTGACGTCAGCTATCGCTCTTGTTAGTCTTTTTTGGAAAGCTTCTGCCCATTCGGCAGGGGTTGCTGGACCAATTACTGGGCTAATTTGGGTATTTGGACCTTTCTTTCTTCCTTTCTCGTTATTAGCGGGCGTGGTTGCTTGGGCTCGGTGGAAACTCAAACTTCACACAGCTTGGCAATTGCTTGGGGGGATACTCATTGCCATTGTTGTCACTGCCTGTGTTTATTGGTTCTTCTGGGGGTTGCCGGCGTGGTTGAACCCGCAATAAACCCTAGGCCAGTTTAACGATCAAACGGATTGGTTCTGGCTGTCGACTAGTAACATTCAGTTCATAGATGAGGATTCCTTTGCCTTCTCGCTGTTCTGCAACCATGGGTTTTCGAGGGAGTTCAATTTGCGCTCCTGCA
The DNA here is from genome assembly GCA_048939595.1 of Promethearchaeota archaeon. GTDB lineage: Archaea > Asgardarchaeota > Hermodarchaeia > Hermodarchaeales > Hermodarchaeaceae > Hermodarchaeum. The sequence continues at coordinate 21,115 of JBHLPI010000028.1, forward strand.
AGTTGAATCATTACACCCTCTGACCCTTGGGAAAGGGCTTGGACTGCAAGTATCTGTAATGTTACCGTTGCTGTGAGGTCAGCTGATGTGAGAAGCCAAAAACCGATGGAGACGCTCGTCTCACTGGGGTCTTGCAGTGTTAGCCAGGTGTGCACCTTCGTATCAGAATATGTGCTATACAGAATTGGTGTGCCATCATACCATATGAGATCCGAGGGTTGCGTTGACGGGCGTAAATAGGGGAAGGTTCGGGTCTTTTGTAGCACATTGCCCTCGTAAGCGACTTCAGGTTCGATTTGGAGGCTGATTCGAAAGTGCTCATCTGCTAATGTGAAACTGGTTTCTGCATCCTCTAATCGAAAGCCAGAATCGAGTAGTGATTCATCGCCAACTTGGAAAGCCCAACGGCGTTCTAATTGCTCTGCTACTTTGGCCTGTTCTCGCGAACCAATTTGACCTACTTCATGAAGGAGTTCAGTGATGCGTCGTTTGACTTTATCAAAATCTGCTTTAGCTTGGCTCAAGAGTGCGAAGGAGAGGGGGATTTGGGCGTTTAATATACCAGAAGCTTTTAACTGGTTGGCTAGCCTTTCGGCATTGGTTTTTTGCAAAAGCTCGACGCCCTCTTGGTAGGATTGGTTCCACTCTTCAAAAATCGGTATTTGGGCAGAGACGGTTGATGAAATCTGTAGGCGGGCTCGCATTATTTGGGCGTATTGGGATAAGACAGCCCCGATTTCAGTTATGTTTCCATTACTTGCTGTTGCGTGAAGTGCCTTTTGAATTTGGGTGGTTGCTCTCCGTAAAAGGCGTGATTGTGAA
>JBHLPI010000104.1:0-6762 GCA_048939595.1 Promethearchaeota archaeon
ATGTTGCCTTCTCTAGCGGATTTAGCGATAAGGTGGACACCATCTTGTGTTGAGATGGCTTCACTGGTGGCTATTGGTTGGAGTTGGGCGAGGGCTTGGAGGGCCGGTATGTTCCCCAATTCAATGGCGATTTCTGCCATTTGTTTGGCTGTTGGGTAATCGAAGCTTCTTCCTAATCGTAAATAGTATTGAAAGTCGCGTCCTTGTGCTCGAATTTCGGATTCGAAAAGCTTCTCATCGGATATGGACCCAGAAAGCACAATAGGCACGTCATCGGAGGATGGTTCCTCCTCGGCGATCAAAAATTTGCCAGTACAGCCTTCACCAGTGTGCGGATTACATTGGCTGGTGATTTTTGGGAAGTATCGTGGAGTTCGATTTTCGGAACCAAGGACATAATGGCAGCTTGCTCCCAAATGTGGTGTCCTTCTCCGGGCAATTGAGTATAAAGAGCCGCGATGTCAAGGGCACCCCGGACACTCGCACCGCGTCGGATATCAGTGTAATCACGTGTAGCGCGTGTTATAGCTACGGCGATGTTTACAATTTCCTCATCGTTGATGCCGGTATTCGTCTTGACAATTTCTCGTTCTTCGGCTTCGCTGTGATAGTCTAAGAAGAGCCACACATACCGATCACGCAGGGCTTCGCCTAATGGGGTGACACCAACACTGGCTTCTGGGTTCTGGGTGGCAATGATGCGAAAGCCATTCTTAATGTTGATTGTTCCAAGTTTTGGAACATGAAGACGGCCTTCGTCCATAACGGGTAGGAGAGTGTTTTGTGTTGCTTCGGGCATACGGTTGAGTTCGTTTATGAATAGGACCCCGCCGTTTTCCATGGTCTCAGTTAAGGGACCGGGGATGAAGGTGTCTCGCGTATAGCCATCTTTGAGCACGACGGGTGGGTCAAACCAGCCAACTAGTTTTGCTGAAGTATAGCGCTCATCCCCATCCACCCGGAGAAAAGTTCGACCAAGAAAATCTGCAATTGCCGATGCGATGGTGGTTTTTCCAACACCCACAGGTCCTTCGATGAGTAGGTGTTTATTCGCTGAATCTGCTGCAAGACATTGGGTAAGGATGTCCTTTCGCCCAATGATCTTATATCTACGTTGAAGTGTATTGACGTCCTTGTTTCTGTTCATAGGTTCTCACCCTAATGCAGTGAAGAAGATTTGTCAACGGCTGTAAAGGTTTTGGGTGTTACTGATTATTATTGAAAGGAAAAAGAATCTTTATTGGGCACGATAATCATAGTCTAGTGTTCTGCGGAGTTGGCGGAGCGGTAACGCGCTGGACTCGAGTTGTACCGGGTCATCCAGTGACCTTTTGGTCGCAAGGGTTCAAATCCCTTACTCCGCGCCAATTTTTTTCTACTAGATTACAAGGTCTGCGATATCAATACTAGATTCAAAGATTCGTTCCAGATTATGGACCACTCGATCGTAAACGGGGAGCACCGTCATATCCTGTTTTGCAAGGAACTCGGTAATCTCAGTAACTAATGCGTTTGTGGTCTCTTTCAGGGCAATTACATGTCTGGCCCGTGTATTATCTTGTTGCAAAACAGCAGAAATCGCTTCTCGATGGGCTAGGACTACTTGCTCGCTTAATTTCGTAAGTGCCTGAGAAAAATGACGAGGTGGGATAGTATAATCCTTGGATTGTAATTGTTCTGCGATGCTTGCGCATCCGTCAGCAATAGCCTCTACTTCTTTTGCTACTAGTCGATAATCAAGTAAATTAAGAGGCGACAAGAGATGGTCACCGATAGGAGAGGCGATAGCCTTACGGAGTTGGCGGACTACCAGAAAATAGAGCCGGTCAACCTCGCGGTCCCGGTCTATAACATCTTGAGCCAGCTCTTGGTCATTTCGGATGAACGCACGAATTGCGTCCTCATGCATTTTTGTTACAATGCCATATGTTCGACGCAGATAGGTGATGGCGTTAATACTCCGTGGAATAAGACATTGAAGGGTCATCTTTGTTGCATTTTCTTCCATGATTTCTACGCCAACAAGAAATTCAGCCATCCGTTTGACTTCCCGTTTTAGAGAAGGGGTCATAGCATCGCCTAGATTGATCTCGATAATGTCATTTCCTGCCAAATACCCTGCAAGTATTTCGCGAGCCACATTTGATGCTTCTCGAATCTCGCTGCGCAGCCGTAAGGGGTCTTCGGCAAGACCTGGATCAATGATGAGCATGCCATCAGCGCGTTCATGAACTAGAATCATAGACCCTTTTTTCAGACCGTTGTTATCGACCCAGTGTTTTGGTACCGATAAGAGATATGATGCTCCAACTTGTTGTAATTTTCGTGCTTCCATTTTTCCCACCATAGTGATGACTTTACGTATTTATCTTCAGAGTTCTTTATGATATCATTCCAACGAACAGCCAGATAAAGGATAGGAACAACAATACCAAGGCGATAATTCGTGTCCACAAACGACTCTGATGTCCAAAAAGCTATTTCAAAACTAATCAAAGCAGGTTTTCAAATTAGCCCTGAAACTTTGAGTATGCTACAAATAGAAAATAATCCCCACCAAATGGTTGTTCACTTCTTAGCCTCAAAGACAGTTCACCCTTCCGATACACCGATTTTAGAACCTTCTCATTTTCGACCAGCGGTTCAAGAAAAAACTGAAACAACACACGAGGACGGAATAGTCGGTGAGGAATTACACATCCCAAAGCCTAGCGCCACAAAGAGAATCGCTGAAACAGTTAATTCTGATATCAAGATTATCAAGGACCCAACGTCAGAATTACAGAGTAAGGGCACCATTGATGATTTTATGAAAAACTTTCGAGACCGCTATTTTCGAATTCGGGATATCATCTCTCAACGAGTAGACGGGAAAGGTGTTGTTGATATCAAATTTGCATCTGAGATGAAAGAATCCAAGGCGAAAGAAAAAGGTGTTAAAATTGTGGGTATTGTGAATAATAAGTCGTTGACCCGTAGTGGTAATATTGCCTTGGAAGTGGAGGATCCAACGGGTCGAATTGGTGTAATCATTCAACAGCGGGACCCGAAATTAATCAGCAAGGCCAATACGATTCTCCTCGATCAGGTCCTCCTGATTGAAGGCGACCTAGTTAGTTCTGAAATGCTGCTTGCAAAGGATTTGTACCTCCCTGATATTCCATCGAATCGCCGTAATCATCGAGCAAAAGAAGATATCAGTGTATTACTCATATCCGACATTCATTATGGCAGTCGACATTTCCTTGATAAAGTATTTCAACGCGCCATCGAGTGGCTTCAGGGTAATGAAGGGGATGAGGAACATGTTGCTCTTGCAGGTTCCGTGAAGTACATCGTAATTAATGGGGACCTTGTTGATGGAATTGGTGTATATCCCAACCAATTATCTGAAATCACCATTTTTGATATTGACAGTCAATTTAGTGGTCTTAACAAATTTCTTCAAGAGATTCCGACGCATATCGAGATACTAATTGCTCCTGGCAATCACGATGGGGTGCGTGTCGCCATCCCACGTCCAGCCATTGCTGACCATTACTTCGATTCATTACGAGATGCTGGATTGAGAATTCATTCATTAGGGTGCCCAGCTCAAGTAAACCTGCATGGCGTAAATATCATGATCTATCATGGTGACAGTCTTGTCGATATCATGGGAGCTCTTTCTAAGCCGGAAGTGGAGGCTAGTTATGCAGCAATGCGTGAAATGTTGCGAGGACGACATCTTGCCCCTATTTATGGAAAAAGTACCACGGTCGTCGCAGAACCCCGTGACTGGTTAGTAATCGATGAAGTCCCCGATATACTCCATTGTGGCCACATCCATGTGACTAGCGTAGGGAGTTACCGGAACACTTTGATGGTCAATTCGGGAACATTTCAAAGCCAAACAGAATACCAAAAATTAATTGGAATCGAACCAACACCTGGCATTGTTCCTCTAGTGAATCTTAAGACCTTGAATGTAAAGACCCTTAACTTCACTTAAAGTTGAACAAACTCCCATGTGTTCTTTTGGAGCGATTGGAGAAGCCGAATGGCTTCTTCTTTTTCAAGTAATAAAAAAAGCTTCGCTATGTGTTTACAAAAGCGATGAATGACGCTCACTCTTCGCCAATCAGGGCAGTCATGTGATATTCGTTTCCTTTCTTCATCTATCTCGAGAGTATATTCTTTTGTGCCTTGAACTGTTGCTTTGATTTTCAATGGCGACTTTGATATTCGAGTAAATTCGACGGCTTTATCGTTCATACCTACCGCCCGAGAAAGCCTGGATGCACTTACAAAGAGCTGTAACTGTTCGCCTAAATCAGAAGATGCTGTCGGTGGCTGAGGTTCGGTCTTTACTAAGTGAGGTCGTATCACAATGCCATCTTCAATAGTTAGTTTTCCTTGCGTTTTGAGATCAAGAATCATTTTGGTTGCTTCAGAGGGAGAGATTTGGCGTAAATCAAAGGAGATAAAGAACACCAATTGTTGTATTGAAACCTGCGTTTTGCCCATAGCGCGAAATGCATAATCTACTAAACCAAGAGGATTACGGGGTACCGTGTGCATGAACAAGGCTTCCTAGGAAGATGTTTTCTTCAAGGTTTTTGGCACATAGCTTGAAAGTGTCTTAATTCGACTGTCGCGTTCTAATACGTCAGCGACCATATTCTTTGGCACACTGAGTCGAATATTCTTAGTTCGTCCATATCTACCCTTACTGATTACTTTTGCATTTACAAGACCTATTGCATCTAAATCGTTGATAAGATCGCTGACGCGTCGTTGCGTGAGTGGATCCATCCCAAGTTGAGTGCAAAGGTCCCCATATACATCTTGAACCTCCCCTGTAACTGGGTGAGGATGCTTATGTCGTTCCAATAAGTAAACTGCATAAAGCACCAGTTTTTGCTGAACAGGTAATGTTCGCAATACCTCGAGAACAGTGTCACGTTCAATACTTAGTCTTGCTTTTTCAACGTGTTCGACTTTGACATTATCACTGGATTCTCTTTCAGCGATTTCAACTGCAACCCGTAAAAGATCAAGAGCTCTACGTGCATCGCCTTCTTCTCTTGCAGCTAAGGCTGCACATAGATTGATAACGCCGGGCTCTTCTAAAATACCCTCCTTTAAGCCAGTTGAACTTCTTCGTCGAAGGATATCCTGTAATTGAAGAGCGGTATACGGATGAAAGATCACTTTTTCTTCACTAAGGCTACTTAACACGCGTGAATCCAAATATTCGGGGAAGCGTAAATCGTTTGATATACCAATTAAACTAACGCGCGCTTTTGAGAGTTCATAATTGATGCGGGTAAGTTTATACAGTGTATCGTCTCCACTCTTCAAGACCAAGCGATCAATTTCATCGAGTACAATAATTGTTAACAGATCTTGGATTTCTAGCAATTCGATGAGCCTAGAATATACTTCGTCAGTTGGCAGGCCAGTAAAAGGAACCTTCTGTCCTAATTCAGCGCAGATTCGTGCCAGAACTCGATAATCGGTATCCACATTTCGGCAATTCAAATACACTGCTTTAAATGGCAGTTGAAGTTCACCGAACTTAGTTGTTAATTCCCGTAAGACATATCTGGTTACTGCCGTTTTTCCTGTTCCAGGTTTTCCGTAAACAAAAACGTTGGATGGTCGGCTTCCTTTCAAGCCTGTTGCGAGGATGCTACCTATTTGGGTAATTTGATCGTTACGGTGAGGGAGAACATCGGGGACATATGAATGCCAAAGCACTTTTCGATCCTCGATTAGCGTCGGACCGGAACTTAATCTTTCGAAGATTCGGTCAAGTGGTCGGGGGTCGTCCATGTCATAGGCTCCTTCAGCAAGTCCCAAAGGAAATATTAACGTTTCTTTTGGAAATTCCCTCTACCTCCATATTAGGGTTTCGTAGTTAGATGTATGCCTAAAGCCATGGTTTATCTATTAGCCGTTAATTTGTTCACATTTGGCGCGTAAAATGTGAACATCAGTTATAAAAAATCACTAAATATGGCTTATTTCTCATTTTATACTTGTAATTATTATTATTTATTAGTCAACAAACACTCCCCCCTTTGTTTCCACTGGAAAATCGTTCTAAAGGCATAAAATACTCAAAATACCTGTCCACGTGTTAACAACATGTGAACACCAATAAATAATGGAGAAAAACCTTGAAATTGAAAATAAAGGACAAAGAATCGAGATTTAATCGCTTTTTATTATTAGACTTGAGTAATCAACCATAGCCTAATCTAGACCTGTAAGAGCTTTAATTACCGTTCACTCAACATCTCCCCCCACCCAGTTCACACCGTCACACTTTTATTACTGTGAACAAGGCAGACTATATGGGACCGGAGAGCCGATTACACCCTAGTGAGTGCTAACAATGAAGAAACGCAAACAAAGGATCACCATCGAAGGCTTGACAATTGAAGGAAAAGCATGTGACATTACAATTACCTTCGATGACGGCCTCCCCTCCTCAATCACTGAATCCATCTCAACTGCCTTGAAAGGTACCAACACCATTAACACATCGGCTGAAACACCCCCAAGCTCTGCCGCAATCCCTGATTTTGAATCGTGGACAGTTCGACAAAAAGTTCGTTACATAGTTCTACGAAATTGTCGCCACGGCTGGTTTACCTCAAAAGACATCCAGGAACTATATGACCGCACATTCCACCCACCAATCCCCTTAGCAACTGCATCAACTTACTTATCACGAATGCACAGGGAAGGGAGTCTAACCCGAAGAGGATCAGC
>JBHLPI010000105.1:0-6687 GCA_048939595.1 Promethearchaeota archaeon
GCGCAATTGATGCGCCGCGATTTAGGACAGCAACATGGGCATGTTGCGGTCATAGGACCTGCAGGTGAAAATCAGGTTCGATTTTCTTCAATTATGATTGATGGAGCCCGAGCTGCCGGAAGAACGGGTCTAGGAGCCGTGATGGGTCGAAAGAAACTGAAAGGAATCTTGGTTCGGGGAACTGGAAGCGTTTCTGTTGCAGATCCTGATCGATTCCAAATGTTGTGGCGTGATGGACATGAGCGCGTACAGACCAATCCCCAGGCACTCGAAATGCGCAAATATGGAACAGCCATCCTAGTGGCGACCAAACAGAGCATCGGTGAATTGCCCACTTTCAACCATCGTGAAGGGGTGTACGAGGGATGGGATCGCATATCCGCAGAAACGTTTCACGATTATTATTATCACACAACGCGGGCTTGCGGGACCTGTCGTTTGGCTTGTAAGAAAGCCTTCAAGGTTGACAAGGGACCACACAAAGGACTCATTACCGAAGGACCAGAATATGAAGGCATTATGGCGATGGGAAGTAATGTGGGAATCGATGATATTCCCACGATTCTTGTTGCCCAGCATCTCTGTAATGAGTATGGAATGGATGTCATTAGCGCTGGTGCAACGGCGGCATTTCTGATGGAATTGGCAGAGAATGGGTTGCTAACTAAAGAAGAGCTTGGGAAACTTAATCTTCAATGGGGAAACACGGAAGTACTCATTGAATTAATACATGAAATTGCCCAACGGAGGGGACTAGGAGACTTCGCTGCTGAGGGAAGTCATCGTATCGCTCAGCAGAAAGGTGAAGTGGCAGAACCGTTTGACATGACCGTAAAAGGTATGGAAATTTCGGGTCAAGACGGGAGAGCCCATCGGTCTATGGCATTAGGTCATGCGGTCGCGGCCCGTGGAGCTGACCATCTTCGTAACCTTGTCACTATGGACCAATTAGCGTACAAAGATGTGGCTGCAGAGCGATTTGGTGAAGATAAACTTCCAGAAATCTGCGATCCCTATGTAGAAACGTATAAAGCGCTTGCAACAGTTGTGACCGAGAAAGTCTATACAATTCGGGATAGTTTGATTGTATGCTGGTATACGTGCTCTTGGCCGCCAATCTTTTGGGTTGAAGATTTTGCCCCATTGCTTGCTACCGTCACAGGTGAGCCAGCCTTTGATAATGTAGATGAATTGATGCACATAGGAGCCCGGTTGGTCACCATGAAGCGCGCCTTCAATGTTCGCGAAGGAATTCGACGAAAAGACGACCGATTACCTCGCCGCTTTACCCATGAACCAGTTCCCAGTGGACCTAGTAAAGGGCAGACAGTGACATTAGAGCCCATGCTCGATGAATATTATCAACTCTACGGTTGGGATGTTGAAACAGGAGTTCCAACCCAAGCGACTCTCCAGAAGTTGGGACTGGATGAAATTGCCAAAGATCTGCGTTCCCAAGGCATCGATTCTTCCTAGTCAAACTCCATAGAAAGTGATGATTAAGTAAAAATGCCCAATAGACGCGTCTTTAATTCCTTAATAAAAAGCCGAGAGATGAGACTAAGAGGATTTCGTTTCATACGATAATAATCAGTAATTCCTCGGGCAAGATCAAAGACCAGTTGACCTGGCCATTTCATTAGGCGAGCCAGCCGAAGTCCGCCATATAGGTGTGCGTGTACTAATCGCATGATAAACCAGCTGAATTGAAGTTCTTCTCCAAATCGTTGAGTAATTCGTTGTCGATACTGACCAGAAGCCTGGGTTAGTGAGTAATTGCCTTTAATAATGGCAATAGCTGTTTGGGCGCCAATGATTCCACTTTCAAGAGCATAGCAAATTCCTTGTCCACTAAATACGTCGATGAATCCTGCTGCATCGCCTATGAGGAACACACGATGATTGGATAGCGGGATTAGCGTTTCAAATGCCGTTAACTGATGACCACGTATCTGTTTTAATTTGAATGGTGGAAGTTGATACCACTGACAAAACATACGTGTTAATCCTCTAAGCAGGTTAGGTACATTACCTAGTTCAGCGGCAATTCCTCCAACACCGATGGAGAGACTGGTCTTGCGTGGAAAGACCCAAAAATAGCCTTTTGGAATATTAAGAAGCCAAAGCACAAGCAGAGAAGGATCAAGAGTGTGATTCCACAACTTCTCTGAGATTGGCACATCCGCTTCAACTGCAATTCCTAATTGGTGCGCTTTCCTGGGTATACGGAGGCGCGTAATTTGTCCGACACGAGATGCAGCCCCATCTGCTCCAATGATAACTCGTCCAGTAAATTTTCCCTGGTCAGTTAGGCACTGCACATACGCCTCATGCTGTTCAAGATTTCTGAAAGTACAACTCTGTTTAAATTCAGCGCCAGCTTTGACTGCTTGTTGGGCTAAGTAATCATCAAATTGATCACGTTTTACGGTATAAGCAAAGAAGTCACGTGAACGATATTCGAAAGGCTTCTTTTCAGGTCCCATAAATTGAAACCCAAAGATATGTTGTTCAATGAGAGAAGAGGGGATTTGTATCCCTGCAAATTGTAATGCCTGGAGGGAACGAAGCGAGAGGGCACCACCACAAGGTTTAACACGGGGAAACTGGGCCTTGTCAACAAGAAGGGTTTGAAGACCGGCTTCTGCACATCTGTATGCAGTCATAGAGCCAGCAGGTCCTGCGCCAATGACGATGACATCATAATCCATCGTGTGGAGCCCCTGATGGTGTATATTGTATAAGAGTTACTCTTCATATGCTTTCAGTTATAATGGTGATTGGCCCATCACTCGACGAATTTCTTCTCAATACAATTACATGAACTGGATTTGAAGCGGCTGGTCTGTGTTGAGAGATTGGGGTTCTATCCTTTGTGTTATTTTACTGGAGGTAGAACATTGGCGTAGCCATTCATAACTTCGATGCTGTTCTGATTAGTAACTGTGAAACTTAATCGGACCAAGTTCTTTTCAGAGATTTTTTCCGTTACCTCTACGACAGCAGAAATCTCATCACCGGGGTATACTGGAGCGGTGAAATTCACCTTCATATTATAAGCGAGTGTACCCAACCCGGGTAATTGCATCCCAATTACTCGTGCCACAAGGGCTCCTCCTATTGGGCCATGAGCGATTCGGCGACCAAACATTGTTGTTGCAGCGTATTCATCATTCATATGCAAGGGATTATAGTCACCAGACATTTTTGCATACCATTCAATATGCTCCTTTGTAACAAGCATCGAACCTTCTGCTTTATCGCCTAGTTGAATTTCATCAAGGCTTTTGCCTAAGACATACTTTGAACCCACCTCTTTGGATGGTTTCGGAGAAGCTGGTGAGTCTTGGAGTACTTTACTAAGTATTTGGGGAGTGAATCGAAACATTCGAGCGAATTTCATGAGTAGTTCCATGTCATCGGAATCAATCACGACCTTTTTTGTCATCATAGCTTGCATTGCATCCATTTGACCAAGGAGAATATTTCGCCATGTAGCGGAATCTGTTTTCAGCGTCATTATCGGTTTTTTGATAATTTTCTGTTCGATACTGCACTTTTGATCCTGAATCGTTAGTAACCAAGGATTTTCATCGGAAAACAAAAATTGAATCTTGGCTGAAACTCCCTCTGCGCGGTCAGCGCGAAAACCATTCGGGATAGCTGCCATGAATGTGTCGAAACTAAGTGATTCAATTTCTGGGAGAGCCACTTCTTGGGCTTTTCCACGTTTCTGCTCAATGAACACTTCACGCTGAATAAGGAATCGCATGATCTCCGATGTGCCACCGCCAATCGTTCCTAATCTCGCATCTCGGTAGTACTGTTCGAGGGGAAAATAGTCCCTAACGTAGCCAGCGCCCCCACAGATTTGGATGGCAAGGTCACACACTTCAACCGCGGCTTCTGTAGCATAGAGTTTCGCCATCGTCGCTTCTTTAGTGCAAGGAAGCCCCCTATCGATCATTCGCCCTGCAGAAATGAGTAAGAGCCGGGCAGCCCGCATCTTCAAGGCCATATCTGCTACTTTGAATGAAATACCTTCAAACCGGGATATGGGTTTGTCAAATTGGATACGATTTTGAGAATATTCAACTGCGATTTCAAATGGGGTTCTCATGCAGCCAAGTGCCTCAGCAGCAATACCTATGCGTTCCGAATCTAATTCATCCATTAGAATTAGAAAACCTTGATTGACTTTCCCGAGAAGACTGTCTTTAGGAAGTTTCATGTTTTCGAATTTAATATGAGAGACAAAGACCCCACCCCGACCCATCAACGTGAAATCTCGTTCGACTGAAAAGCCCTTCCATTTGGTTTCAACAATGAAAGCAGACATACCACTCTTACTATCAACAGTTGGGTCAGTGATGGCAAAGACAACGATTTGATCTGCAATGCTGCCATTGGAGATGTACCGTTTCTCACCGTTAAGAACCCAGCATTGATCTTTCTCACTCCATTCCGCCTTCGTCTCCATTCCGGTAGTATCACTACCTACCGAAGGTTCCGTAATGGCGAGAGCTCCGATTTTTTCTCCAGTGGCCAACGGAACAAGATACTTTTGCTTTTGTTCTTCAGTTCCAAATCGTAGAATTGGAATTGCACTTAGAGTACAGCTAGCCCCGAACATCATCGTAGCTGAAGGAGACACCACGGAGAGCTCTTCACCGGCAATGAGTTGGTACATAAACGGCTTATCAGATCCACCATACTCCTGAGGAATCAATAACCCTGATAATCCAGCATCAGCAAGTTTCTTGAAGAATTGACGGTGATCGAACTCTCGCGCTTCGATATGTGTGCGTAAAGGTTTGATTTCCTGTTCAACAAACTCACGAACCTGTTTGCGGAATGCCAATTCAGCCGAGGTGTAGAGGAGGGCATCATCGTTGATTTGAGTCATAGCGGAGTTTCCCACCTGTTATGATAGAAAAGGAATGGTAGTATTTAGAATTAATATTGTTCGATGAATTTTGTTCAAGTGATACCAATAAGAATGAGAAGAACGTGGAGCTTGTCTGCTATTGAGAGTTATGGACCAATAACAGGAAGATGTGCGTTTATGCGATTCTTTGGACATCTCATAAAGGGCGAAATCACCAGCCCTGAAGCTGGACGAGTAGGTAGCTTTCCGGATATGAATAAAGCAATTGAAAATCCGCGTATTCTCCTTGCCATGGCTTTGCGTAATCAGGGCTCCTTAAGTCGGTTTGCGGCTCGCTATTTCAGTGGCCTCCTCCCGGAAAAGGTACCTGAAGTGCGGATGCTGAAAGACTACATTCGAGTCCATGGTTATCCTCGCGCTTCGAAGGATGAAATAGATGACATTCAATTCGCAACATATGCGTTCGGTGGGGTAACTGAAACTGTGAAGGCTTGTAAAGAAGCGGCAAGAATTCGACATCAAATGCATCGAGAAGCACATGAGAAAAGCAAGGGACTCACTCTTGAGCAGCGTGCTCAGAGCCTTCTGAAGATGCAGGATTTTCTTTGGGACCATTATGAGACGTTCAAAGCGATTGGTTTAGCGGAAGGAACGCCGATCAAACTCTTTGAGTGGCAGACAAAAGGTGTGTTTGACACTCTTTATGAGGAACATATTAATTTTGCTAGCTCGAAAATTGCACCCAAAGAGATACCTTGTTCCAACAGTGAAGAAAGAACGATTATTTCACGTTATCCGTTTGGTGCCGTTGGTATTTTTCCTCCCTATAATGCAGCCATTGGATTAGGGGGAATGGCTATTATCTCTTCGTATTGGGCCGGGAATGCAACGGTTATCCGTACGCCATCAAAAATGCCTCTCACGAATATGGAACTGTCCTATGTTCTCCGAGACCTCATGGAAGAACTCGACTTTCCATTAAGTGCTTTTCAAGCTGTAATCGGTCCTGCCCGATCGATTGCTCAATATATGGTAAATGAAGCCCCATTGAACGCCATGGTCTATTATGGTGATTCAGATATCGGGCTTCAATTGATGGCTCAGGCAGTTCGTCGGGGCCTCCATTTCATTCCGGAACTAGCAGGAAGCGGAGCGAGTCTTGTGTGGAAGGATGTTGACATCGACAAGACAGCTGATTTCATCACTCACGCACGGTTCTTCGGGTCAGGTCAAATTTGTCTTGCTGCAAAACGCCTATTCCTCCATGAGGACATCCATGATGCCTTCATTGACGTATTAGTAGAAAAGAGTCATAAGTTGAAGGTCGGACTTCCAGAAAAATCAGATACCGATTTACCCATTGTAGGAACACGTCCCATGTATCAGGTCATTGATATGACCCAGGAAGCACTGAAGAAAGGGGCCAAGTTACACGCAGGAGGCTATCGAATAAACGTTGACGGAGAAAAGGATGAAGCAGGGCTGTTCTACAAACCTACAATTCTGAGTAATGTCCCGTTGGACTGTCAAATGTGGTATCATGAAACATTTGGTCCCGTGCTTCCAATTATGAAGATAAGCAGCATCGAACAAGCCTTAGCTCAAGCCAATAATACGCCATATGGATTGCGCACATCAGTATACACGAATACCGAGGAAGTTTGGCAACACTTCTATGATGAAATCGAGGCGCCAGGTGTGGCGATAAATACTAATCATCTCCATTTTGATGATTACTATCCCCACTTAGGAGGACTCAAGACCAGTGGTGTATTCGGAGGCAAGTACTTCTATGAAGT
>JBHLPI010000106.1:0-6617 GCA_048939595.1 Promethearchaeota archaeon
CTGGACGATATCGATCCTGGTTGGCAATTTGAAACAATTGTTAAACGAACCGTGTTCGATCCTGATGCGCGAAAAGCCTTATCAAATCTTGAAAAAGCTCGTCGAGTCGCTCTTGAGGCGTCTGGTAAAATTGATCAAGTCGAAAAGCTCCTCCAACAATATCGAGATACCAAAATTATTATTTTCTCACGATACACACGGGTAGTTGAGCGAATTTCTGATACCTTCGGGATTCCTCTTATAACACACAAGACGAAGATGGCGGAGCGAGAGAAGATTCTACAGCTTTTCAAAGAAGGGAGCTTGACAAAAATCGTTACTGGACAAGTTCTCGATGAAGGAGTGGATGTTCCCGACGCCGCCGTTGGTATTATCATTTCTGGAACAGGAAGTAAGCGAGAATTCATCCAGCGTCTAGGTCGTTTACTTCGACCCCATAAGGACCGAGCCATTCTCTATGAGCTAGTAACTGAGTCAACTCTTGAGGATGGACTTTCAAGGCGAAGACAATTCGAGGAAGATGAACCAGACTAATCTGTGGACGAATAAACAGCTAGTAACCCTTACTTTGCCCGCCCATAATGAAAACAAGGCCCACAAGAATTAGAATGCCAGAACCAAGAGAAATGAGTGATGCGACGAGCAAAGTTCCACCGCTCGTCAGATAAAACCATCCAACAAAGCCAACCGCTACTGCAATACATATGCCGCCAAGGGCTAGCTCCCAAAATTGAGCCTCGTCACCGACTGTGCCTGCCAGAAAGAGTCCTGCGATGAAGAATAATCCTGGAATTACCGCTAACTGCCAAGTCACTGGGGCAATGAAGAAAATGACAAATACTTCAAGCCAAGCAGCTGCACCAATCATAATACCGCCAAAAAGTGATGGACCCGCCATTTACGTCACCGTTTATATTCAGTGAACTAGAAACATGAAACTGAATATTTATCTTTTCAGGTATGAAGTGTATTAATAGGGCAAATTTCAAGGAGTTCTGCTTGTGTCAAAAACTGCCTCCTCTCGGGAAGCCTCTCCAAAGGGCTCGAAAAAGGGGAAATCGAAAGCTCTTCCCTCAAGTAGTCCTGAATCAAAATTTTGGTCTCGAGTTGCAATAGACGCGAATTTCTTCATTCTCGCATTTGCTCAGAATCCAGCAAAGCTTCAGCGCTTCAAGGAGATTGCTGACCGAGTAGCCTTTAAGCTTTACACCTCTCATCAGGTTCTGAATGAGTTACGTGGACCGCTGCGCAGGCAAGTCAAAAAAACCGTTGACGTAGTCGATGTCACTCAAAAGGAATTAGACTCCTACATAAACAAAGCTAAAGATATTGTTGAACGGGTTCCGCAAGCCCCGGATTTGTCACTGCTCATTGTCTTGAAAAAACTCAATGAAAACCGGTTAATCAGTTCTGATTTCCAACTTCTCCAGTCCCTTCGAAATCTTGAACCTGAAATCGAAGGGTTAATGGGAAGTGCTTTTCTTCTCCATCTCCTCGAACGTAGTTATAATAACTCCGAGGATACAGCGTTCCTCGAAGAGCTTCGTGAACGAGTCTTACACACAGAGATTAAATACAGTATAACTCGACGTAGCGTCTATGATCCCACTACTCGTATCAAGCTGATTGAAAATCAAGCTTTCCAGGTTGTTCGTTCTCTCAGAGGACCCCGAATCGCTGAGGAAGACCTTGTGGGAATGACGGATCAAGAAGCCTTAGGATTACTTAATTTCCTTCAAGAGCTTCGACGCAATTATGCAAGCTATGTTAACAATATCCAAGAACAGAATTATCGAGAAGTGCTTAAAGAAATTGACGAAGCCCGACAGGAGTTATACAATCATCTTGTACTCCTATCTTGGGAGCTCTCTGGTACAGCTCATCGAAAATTAATCCGTCAAGTAGCGCCCGATTTAGTGCTGCTCAATTATCTAACCGCTCTTTGCTATCTCTATCTTGGCGAACGGGGCGATTTAGAGAAGTCAAAACAGGCCATCGAAGAAAGTAATAGAATTCTACTTAGTGTTCGACCCGACGCATCCAATTATAAACGCCTAATGGTCATGACGCACATTCTTCGGATCACAATTAATTTACTGCTTGAGGATTTTGAATCAGCGACGATGTACTTTACAATATTTGCTCGTAAAACTCAGGAATGGGGATTTGTCCATGAGCAGGCTACGGCTCAAGCGCTGTATCTAGCACTATTGGTGATTCGGGGAGAAATTACTTCAACTGAATTCCCTTTAATAACCGATCCAGAAGAGGTTATTCGGTTTTTAATTGATCTTTCATCAATTTATTTTACGCTTCGGCGGTTTGAAGAAGCCTGGAAACTCCTAAATCAAGTGATTCTCATCATTCAGTACTTCGACTTATTGGAAGTTTTGGAACCCGTTCTTCAACGAATGATTCTCGTCTATTATGCTGAAGGGCGTCAACGAAATGAAGAATTTGAAACGCTATCAACCAATCTGCTAAAATGGCTTCAAGAACTCGGCTATGACACATCCTCTGTGGAAGCGTTAAAGGCGGAACTTGCCGAAACCGGCGAAGCACCGTCAGAGCACTTTACTGAAAAAAGTCTAGTGGCAGATAAGCTTCACCCTGATTTACAAGATTGGCTAACTGTCATTGACCGCGTAGATACTGTTCTCCTCCAAGGCAGCATCCTCATTTGTCGTAGCCGAAGATTAACTTGGAATATTGCCCTCCTCATTCAAGGAGTTCTTCAAGAGGAGAAAGCCAAAGGTGGTGAACAGGTAAAACTCGGTGAAGGAAAATTCCGGGTAACCGATCCACCTCCTAGCCTAAAGGAACGATATCGAATCTTTGCGCTCATCCATTCCGACCCAACAGGTAGCAGCCGTATCTATGTTCGAGGAGGTCAAGGCTTGCGTCTTCTTGAACTAGGCACACTCTTAGATGATAGTATTCACTAAGAATCAAAAAGAGGCATAGCGCATGGTCTTGCGACTGCAATATCTCAAATATCAAATACGAGGTTCCTCTCTGCTTCCTTATTTTCTGAATTTCCCTAAAGACCAAGCGCTTCCCCAACGCTTAATTGAATACCTAGAAACCAATCTTGGGGAAAGTAGGGGAAATCTTGACTTGGATACTCCTCTAACATGGGCAGCAGATAATCGCGTGGTTCGCGCATTATTAGCGACTCTGTTCAATCGATTCTACTCATTTTCACCCCAGGAATTGAGTGGATTATTAGATGGCTCGCAGCTCAACGAGATTCGTCGTCATGGTATCGATTCTTTGGAGGATTTTCGCCTATGGTATTGGCAATTTATTCAAACCCATTACGGCGGGTTTATTCCACGGGAAAAGCGCTCGGAGGTCTTCACTGAAGTAGCTAAAACACTTAATTTACCATCGAATGTTATTGCTCCTTTACTTAGGGCTCATCGCGATGAGGAAACACGTCTCCAACGGAATAATTCCACACCCACTGCAGAAAATGCGATTGGTGGATATAATTATGAAATTCTTGAAACGCTTCTCTACAATAGTGACACGGTTACTCTTTCCATTACCGGTAAAAGCTTAGGCGCTACTGCACGGGCCTTGTTGAAATATACCAAACGATATGGTGTTTTAGTTGATCTTGAGTCAATCTCATCAGGCCTTCGGGCAACAATAGCAGGTCCCCGCGTATTTTTTGGACGAGCTTCATCTTTTGGGTGGAATATAACCCAAGTGATAAGTGACCTATTACAAGATTCCCCTAATCTCGGCATAAGGCTGGAATCACTTTCGATTGATGTGATTCTTCGAGACCGTAAATATGAAGTGACGTTGGGTTCTGAGTCGCTGCCCTTTCTTATCCCCCCGACCACAACGCGATCGTCTGAAGGTTTTCTGGATTCAAAAGTTGAACGACAATTCTATTGGAGTTGGCAAAACAATAAGTTTCGAGGCTGGGATATCATTCGTGAGCCAGAAGCCTTTATTTTTGGATCCAAATTAATAATTCCAGATTTTGCGCTTGTGAGGGGTGAAGATCGGGTGTTAGTCGAAATCATAGGCTATTGGCGTGATGAGTACACACAAAAGAAACGTTCACAGTTAGAGTTGTTGAAACAGCAAGGGCTTCAACATATGATTCTGCTTGTTGACACCAAGCATCGGAAAGCGTTTACTAACGCTCCTTATCCTGTTGTTTTCTACCGAACACGAGCTAACCGTTATGAAATCCCCTATGGAAAAATCTTGAAAGAACTCCCACCATAACATTCGCAATCACATTTTTTTGGACAAGCGGTTCCCGTAAGTAAACGGATGTTTTATATAGAGAAGCAAGTACTGGATGCTTCAGCGAGAAATGGATGGGCTGATGCCTTGGAATTTCACCAATCATAACCAAGCATTGTTTTTTCTGTTCCCCTAGTTTTATACAGTCTGCAGCCCCAGAAATTCTCTATTTACAGCACAGGATGAAGGATAAATGAAATACCGACTCTCTGAAAAAGCTCAACAAATCTTGGACTTTCTTCAAGGTATTGCCAAGCCCTCGGATATAAAATCAATTGCGGCCGCTCTTTCTCTAAATGAAGAAACAGTGCAAAGTCTCTTAGCAAGCCTTCATTCAGAAAAACTCGTCAAAGATTGCGAAACTCACACTACTCAATATTACCAACTCACACTTGAAGGGCAAAAATTTGCAAATAACGGCCTTCCTGAGGTTCGTCTAGTAAAAATTCTGTCAAAACTTGGAGGAGAAGCCTCGGTTAAGACCATTGGAAAAGACAAATTACTAGATTCAGATGAACAACAACTGGCCCTTGGATGGGCACGACGGAATAGTTGGGTTACCGTTTCGAAACGCAATGGTGAAACATGGTTAATCCTCACTCCGACTGCAATAAACAGCGCTAATAATCATCCTCTACAACTCGCCTTAACTGCTGCGGCCCAAAAAGGAGTTCTAACTGAACATGAACTTGATTTTAACTCCAAAACCTGGAAATCAATCCAACATGATTTGAACAAACGCCAACTTGCTAGTCTCATAACTCAAGAAACTGTTTCCTTCATAATTACATCTGAAGGCACTCGTGCTCTTGAAAAGGCGGCTCTTCAAAAGGATATGATCCAAGACTTAACGCCCGCACTGTTGAAAACAGGTAAATGGGAAGATCGTGACTTCCTTCCTTACAATCTCGGGGCACCTATCTCACCCCTTTATCCTGGAAAGAAACATCCTTACATCGAATTCATTGATCGGGTGCGACGAATTCTCATTGGCTTAGGGTTTGAAGAAGCTCAGGGACCCCTTGTTGAACTCGAGTTCTGGAACAATGACGCGCTCTTCATGCCCCAGGATCATGTTGCTCGTGAAGTCCATGATTTATATCATGTTAAAACGCCTAAAGGTCCGGGTACAGTTCATAATCAAACAGCGTTTAAACAGGTAGCTAAAACCCATGAGGATGGCTGGATAACGGGATCCACTGGCTGGCAATACAAGTATAATTTCGAAATAGCTCAGCAGTTAGTGATGCGTAGTCAAACTACAGCGGTCTCTGTTCGCTACCTCATCGACCATAAGAAAGCTCCATTCCGCATGTTTAGTATTGATCGCAACTTTCGTCCTGAGAAATTTGATGCTACCCATTCTGCAGAATTCCATCAGTGTGAAGGTATTATTGGTGGAGAAGGACTTACACTCCGTGATCTAATGGGCTATCTTCGTGCGATCGCAGAAGGAGTTGGGATAAAAAAACTAAAATTCAAACCAGGGTTTTTCCCATTCACGGAACCTTCAATTGAAGGATTCATCCACATACCGGGATTAGGTTGGAAAGAGGCGTTGCCAGGAGGGATTTTTCGTCCTGAAGTCACAATCCCATTAGGTATCGACTTTCCGGTTCTTGCTTGGGGCATCGGTATTGATCGCCTAGCCATGGCTGCTCTTGGCATCAACGATATTCGTGAACTCGTAACTCGTGACTTGGGCTGGCTTCGGAGGGTTTCCTTAAGATTCTGAATAGGTGAAATAGATGAACGTAGAAGTACGTATTGCCGATCTGTTGAGTCTAATTGGGCAGAACCTTTCACTTGAGGAACTGGAAGAAAACTTGTTCCTGATAAAATGCGAGATTGATCGCTTAGATAATGGAATTGCCACTATTGAGGTTAATCCTGACCGAGTTGATATGCTCTCTACCGAAGGTATCGCACGCGCCCTCAAAGGGTTCTTAGAAATCGAAACGGGGGCACCAAAATTTCCGGTCAAGAGAACCAAATGGCAAGCTATTGTTGATAAATCAGTGGAGAAGGTTCGTCCATATCTCGCCTGTGGGATTGTCCGTGGGTTAACCCTTGATGATGATCTAATTGCTGAATTCATGCAACTCCAAGAGCGCCTCACTGGCACATTTGGACGAAATAGGAAACGTACAAGCATTGGGCTGTATGTCCTGGATCTCATAACACCACCGGTTCGTTATCGAACAGCATCCCCTGACGCCATTCGTTTTGTGCCTTTGGAATTTCATGAAGAACTCACTGCAAAACAAATTTTGCAAGATCATCCCAAAGGTCAGGAATTTGGTGGTATTATCAAGGATTTTCCGCGTTATCCTGTTCTAGTAGATTCT
>JBHLPI010000003.1:0-67876 GCA_048939595.1 Promethearchaeota archaeon
TCCGTCCTGTGGAGTTATCTAGCTTGATTGCTTCAGGAAACCAGCTCGTGTCATATTTCCTTCTTTGCCATGACTCTTCAGGTAATGATATTGTTCCATGAATTATGGAATCCATTGTGTTTGGTGTTATTTTTGATATGGTTGCAGCTTGTCTAGCACTTATTTCCCCTAGTTGTATCTGTTCTATTTGGCTGCTAATTATATTGGTACGGACTAACTCATTCTCAGGAAATGCTGAAGCTAAATCGATGGCTTTTGTTGCACTTTCTATACTTGTTTTTCTAGCGACTGGTAGGTAAACGCCTGTCCGAAGATTATTTGCTTCAAGGACTTTTAATTGGCCACCTGAAATCGTAGTAAATGAGTGATCGGGAGTGGCTAATACTGTTCTTCCTGACCTTGTGCTTATCTTGATGAGTGTAGATGTGTGGTGCCGACTAACTTCATAAATTCTTGATTTCTGAATTTTCAGGGAGTATGGATCCATTGCCTGTGTAAAAATTAATTTTGAATCAGGTAGTGGTAGAACGTCAGTATTGTTATTTTCAATGATTTCGTCTGGAAGGTCTTTCATTAGTTTATCGACAAAAGAACCAATCGATTCAGTTGCCCATTGAATGCCGTCATTTTCTTGAATCCCCACGTAGATCCGTTCTGATCCATGGACACTCTTTGCAGTTCCGGGGTCCCCGACGAGGAGGATGTTGGAGTCGCCGCGGATTTTGACGCCGTCGGCGAGGACTTTGCTGACGCCTCCGAAGAGGAGGAGGCAGACGGCTTCTTTGATGTCGGTGAGGCCGTAGATGGATGGGGCGATGGAGTTGACGATTTTTCGATGAACGAGTGGGTCTTTGGCAAGTTCGCGGATTTTTTCTTCTTCTTTGGGTTCGATTTCGACGCGGTCGGCTTCTCTTTCGGAGACTGCAACGTAGTTGGTGGCGAGAAATACGCTGAAGGTGGGGGCTTTTCGTCTTGTCCGAGCTGTTGTGTCTTGGGTGGAGCGTAAGATGCCGACTACACGACAGGGGTCCCCAGGGCGGGCAATATCAACTAGGTCATCTTGTAGTATGCAGTCAAGGGCTCGGGGTAAAGCGCCAGGTGGGAGTTCTTCAGGTTTTTCTTGTAGTCGTATTTTTTGCCAGTCGACAAATTTGGAACGTTCGGGGATTAGATCAAACGGGCCTTTACTTCGACAGGCATCATTCGTGCAGATAGGGGGAGCAATAAATTGGTTGCCTTGTTGGACTTCAATGATTTCTTGGCATTGGCGACACTGAAACATGCCCAATACGAGAAGAGGCTTTACGTCACTGACGCGCGTTACAAGGGCATCGACCATGATAAGTTGGCCAATATGCTCCGAGCGAATGAAGCGGACTGAAACCCGGTCAGGAACCTCTTTGAACCGGGCATGAAGGTTCTCAATGGTTTCTGAATAATCGGAATCAACAACACGTAGGATGCGTCGAATTGCAGCAGAGGCCGCATCAATCGCTCGTTGAGGATTTTCTTTTGTCGCTGTAGCAAGTTCGGGATCGAACATTAGAAGATGATTGAAGTCAATCGAAATTGAGATATGTTTTTCCAAGCTAAGCCGGGCGATGGCGTCGTTGTAAGGAGTTTCGCCCTCTTCGGTTTTGTACGATTTTAGAAATTCCTCATACCGAGTAATGTAATCAATTTCTTCAGTCACTAGCCTCTATCTCCATTACATCCTTTTGCCAATTGCGTAAAAGGATAACGAGTCTATCAAAGAGCCATTGTTCTTCTTCGGTCATCTTCTTTTTCGTTTCTCGGAGTCTTTCATCGCGTAAGGATAATTTCATTATTTTCAGTAGTCGACTGTCAATTAGGTCACGAAGTAACGTTTCCAGTTTTGTTTGAGCGGCAACCCGAACATCGTTCGGGGCTTTCTGGTTTTGTTGTGAAAGGTGTTCAATTGCGGACCGAACTTGGAAATAATAGTTAGGAGCCAATGTCTGGAGGACCGGTTCTCCTGTTTCCCGCCAAAGAGCTTTTTGCAGATCGGGGACTCCTAAATCTGGTGCTTTCATTCTGGCAGCATTAGTTGAGGCTAACACCTTGGCGACCCATCGTGGAACAGCAAATTCCCGACCCTTTTCCACAGGACCGAACAAGGTATCGTTTATTGTAAATTCGTCAAGAGTCTTTGTAGCAATAACCGTAACGGTTGCGTTCTTGTATTGAAACCCGAGCGCATCTTTCATGGTTTTAGGTGTCATGAATCTTCTCGCCTTTCTTATTTAGTCAAAGTTGCTATCAAGTGATTGACGGCGTTGTAGGATTTCACCAACACGTTCATCGAATACTTCTACAGGGATGTCCATTAAGGTTAGTCGGGCACGACGTCCTCGTTTCCCAGTCCCGATTCCTTCTACCACTTTGCCAATGATGCCTAACGTTACAAGCGCATCAATAGTTTTTCGAAAAGTAGGAAGAGCCTGTTTCTTTACTCCAAATTCTTCACAAATGATTTGATATCGATCGTATACTTTCACGATAGTGGTTGAACTGGATTTGTTAGCTTTCAATTCGCGGGTAAGTGCAGCGAGCACGAGGATTTCTTGGTCACGGAGACCATAGAGGACATCAGACCGTAATTCTGAGTAGACCTCTTGTTTTGCTCTACGAATCAGGTCTGGTGTGATTGGACGTACATTAAACCGATCTGCAGCCTTTCCAGCTAGATACATCATTTCAATACCATGTCGCGCATTTTGTGTTGATGCGGCGATGTTAGCAACCATGCGAACAATCTCATCTGGAACGACGTTTTTGTGGAAGGCTAATTCTGTTCGGTATTTGAATATTTTATAAAGTTCTTCTTGGTCATATGCGGGCATATCAATACGGTCATGAAGCCGACCTGAAAGGGGAAAACTAAGTGTGTTTTGCCAATCGACAATACGACATGCTATCAGAGTAGAGATGAATGCTTCTCCGTGTTTAGCCACTTCACTCGCGTGAATAATACTGAGTAAGTCTTGCCCGAGTAAATAGGCTTCATCGAGACATAAGACTAATCTTATGTTTTCACGAGAAAGCCGTCGGTTAATCATTGTCGTGATTTCTTCATCAGAAAATCCACGACTTGTGACTTTGAAACGCTCTGTGAGTAGGTCCCGAAGAATTGCACTTTTTGTCCGAAACATAAAGCAATCATAGTATTCGAACCTAATTTTGATACCACGTTTTGCCGCTGCTTTTTCGAGTCCCCTCCCGAAATAACGGATTGAGACAGTTTTTCCTGTTCCTGGCTTACCAACAACAGCGACGTTTACTGCATAAGCACCATCTTTGTTGAGTAAGGGCTTGAATGTATGACTCAACCGGACTATCTGATTTTCACGATTTGGGAGTTCAGGAGGGACAAATGCAGGGTGAAGGGTTTCCTCATTTTTAAACACTGAAGCACCCAATAATGCCTTTTCGATGATATTCTCGCCCACGTGCGCACCCTCGAAACAGTCAATCAGGGAAGACTAGCCGATTCACTGCACGAACAGAAGTTGCCGCCCATAAAAGGATTTTCCACCCTCACGTAAAACTAACTCAGCGAGGAGCACGTAGAAGTTGAATTACTTCTTTTGTTTTTCTTTTCCTTTCTTTCCGAGCCACCAATCAAGATAGTCACGACGTCGTTGAGACTTTTCTCTTTCCGTATCATCTTTTCGAAAAGAGGAACGCTGTTCATCCCAAAGTCGGTCGAGCTCTGCGCGGGATACAGCAAGTCCACATCGTTGGCATACTTGACGGCTGCTCTTGGGATCGTATTTCATCGTCCCTGCGCATTCTGGGCATCGAGCCAAATCTTTACACCTAATATTGTGGTATTGTGAACTAACCAACGTGATGCTTTAACTCTTTGTGTCAAAGGACAGTAACAGCTTTGGCTAGATTTCGCGGTTGGTCTGGGTTGTGTCCTCGTAAGATTGCGGCGTAGTAGGCTAGTAGTTGGAGTGGTACAACATAGCTTATTGGTGAGAAGAAGAGGGAGGGGAGAGTAGGTAGTGTTATGGCATGGTCGCTTAGGGTGATGAGTTCCTGATCATCTTCTGGGCATAGGGTAATGATTTGTGCGTCTCTAGCCTTCATTTCCATAATATTTCCTTCAAGGCGCCGACGAGTTGCATCATTCGGGGCAATGAACACAATGGGAAAACCGGTTTCAACAAGAGCAATGGGACCATGTTTAGATTCCCCAGCAGGATACCCTTCTGCATGAACATAGGCAATTTCTTTGATTTTCAGTGCACCTTCCATCGCTGTAGGTGTGCTTATACCTCGTCCAAGAAAGAAGAAATTTGATTTTGTGATGTACTCCTGAGCGGTTTCCTTAATCATACTTTCTTGATTTCGAATAACAGATTCTATTTGATTGGGAAATTGATTGAGTGCCGCCTTTAATTCTTGGCTTTCTTTTTTCCTTTGGGCACCAGTCATGACGCCTAAAGATATTGACAAAAGTGCGAGTGTTGCTAATTGAGTCGCAAATGTTTTTGTTGCTGCGACTCCGATTTCGGGACCTGCTTGGGTATAGAGAACAGAGTCGGAAAGTCGAGTAATGGAGCTACCGACTGTGTTTGTGATTGCTAGGATTTTCGCTCCTTGTTTCTTGAGGTGTTTGACAGCATGGATTGTGTCAATCGTTTCGCCTGATTGTGTGACTGCCACTACAGCAGTCTCCTCACCTAAGCTTTTTGCTGCTGTATCTGATCCTTCAGAAGCGATAACTCCGTGGATAAGCCGATTGGCTATTTGCGAGAACATATACTTTGCAGCTAGCGTTGCATGGAATGATGTTCCTGCGGCGATTGTAATGATGTTCTTGTGATTGTTTAGGAGATTTGCGAAAGCTTCAAGGTCATCCTGTCGGATCCGAAGAGTATCACTAAGTGCTCGTGGTTGCTCGTGAATTTCTTTTAGCATAAAATGGGGATAACCGCCTTTTTGAGCCATGTCAATTGTCCAGTCAACGATAGTTGGCGGCCGAAGAGGAAGTTGTGTGAGTGAACCGGTTTCATCTAATCGGCTGACCATTGCGCCTTTTGTGGTTAGATGAGCGAGTTCATTATCTTCGAGAATGATGGTTTTTCGGGTCATGGGCAGGAATGCGGGAACATCTGATGCACAATAGACACCGTTTGAACCAAGCCCAACAACCAGTGGGCTTTCTTTTCTAGTACAAATTAGTTCCTTGCCATTTGAAGCTAACACAACGATTGCAAAACTTCCTTCTAAATTAGGAATTATTTGTGCAACAGCTTTGCTAAGATTCTTTGTTCGGGATAATGCATCTTCAATCAGGTGGGGGATAACTTCAGTATCAGTTTGAGAGCGAAAAAGGTGCCCGTTTGATATTAGATCTTCTCGTAATTCTTGGTAATTTTCAATAATCCCATTATGAACCACTGCAATTTGATTATTACAATCTGTGTGGGGGTGTGCGTTGACTTTGGAAGGAGCACCATGAGTCGCCCATCTAGTATGACCGATACCAATGCGGCCAGGCAAATTATCAAAATTCAGACGGTGGTGGATCTCGTCGATTTTTCCTCTATCTTTCTTAATGAATAAAGTGCCTTCAGAAACGGTGGCAATTCCACTAGAATCATAACCCCGATATTCTAGTCGTTTTAATGATTGACGCAGTATGGAAGAGATATTCCCTTTCAAGTGAATTGCGCCAATGATTCCGCACAAGTTGATTTGCCCCTATGAAACACTCCTTGCAGTTAGCATAAACTTTCCCGTTTAGGTATTTTACAGAATTTTGGTCATGTATGGACCATCATGGCGATAGCCATGACGAAGATAGTATTCTCTTGCTCCAACACCGCTAGTGCATACAATGCGTTTCCGGCCATATTTTTGTGTAAGTTCGTCTGCCGCAGCAAGGAGTTGAGTACCGACCCCACGGTGTTGCCACGCATCTTCTTGGGTTTCTCCAAGGCTAAGAGATTGACCATAGACATGTAATTCCCGCAGAAGGGCTGCGTCCTTGGATTTTATTTCAGGGCGATGAGCCATCTGACTTGGAATTCGTAGCCGTAAATATCCAACTAATGAGTCCCGGTTTGGGTTTTCATAAGCAAGAAATATTTCGGTCCCTTTTGAAGCAGAATATTCATCAACTCGAAGTTTCAATACCTCGGTATCGATTTCATCTTGTTCTCTTAGATTTTGAGACCGCTGTTTATACCCAACCTCACGATATCTGATAGTGTGTATCATGTAGCCTTTTTCTTCAGCCCTTTGAAAAACTAGCTGAGTAAGGTTCCCGGCATTGGGACCAGCTACGATCAGCTTTTTGGGAATGTCACGTTGCATTCGTTGAATTCGAACCCAATGGGGAATTATTGGCATGATTTCAGCGATAAGATCAATTACTTCTTCGGTCGAATAGGGCGAGTACTCACCTTTACGCCAGATTTCAAATAAATCACTACCCCGTAGTACTAGGCACGGGTATATTTTGAGTAAATCAGGTTGAAACGCCTCTTTAGAAAAAATATCTTTGAAGAGTTGTTGATCTCGTTTCTTTGATGACCCTGGCAAACCAGGCATGATATGATAACATACCTTTAGTCCAGC
Source organism: Promethearchaeota archaeon (assembly GCA_048939595.1). Classification (GTDB taxonomy): domain Archaea; phylum Asgardarchaeota; class Hermodarchaeia; order Hermodarchaeales; family Hermodarchaeaceae; genus Hermodarchaeum. Next base: position 6,616 of record JBHLPI010000003.1, read on the forward strand.
ATCTTTAGCGAGTTGGGTTGCATTTATGACCTCTGAAACTGTGTGACCTCGGCACACTGTTTGATAGATGTCATCGTAAATGGTTTGTACACCCAATTCAACTCTGGTTGTGCCTAAGTTGAGCATCTTATTGACATGCATTTGTTTACAGTAGTCTGGCCGAGTTTCTATTGTTATTCCAACAGGACGAATTGATGCTTTTTCTGCTAAGTGTAACGCTTCATCGATATTCTTTGCCTCACAACCGTTCATTGCATCCAAACAGCGTTTCATAAATTCCTGTTGATAGTTATCTGAAGCGGATAGAAAGGTTCCGCCCATCACAATTAATTCCACTTTGTCTGTGGTGTGGCCCATGGCTTGTAGCTGATTTAGTCGACTCGTTACTTGGAGATATGGATCGTATTGATTTTGTCTTGCTCTTAGCGTGGCAGGCTCATCACCTAAATAGGCTTTAGGAGCAGTTGGGATATTAGTGGGGCAGTAAATACACTTCCCTGGACATTCCATTGGTTCAGTCATTACCGCAACGACAACAACACCTGACAGAGTTCGGGTTGGTTTTTTTCTAAGTATGTGGCTGACTTGGGCTTTTTCTTTCTCTGTAGCAAAACTGAGAATTTCGACATCAGAAGGAAAACGGGTAAGATTGTGTTTTTTACTTAATTTTCGTTTCAGCTTCTGTAAGTCATTCTTACTTTGGACTTTACCTGTTAAGGCGGCTTGAAGAATTTCTTGGGCTACGCGCTCCAACCTATTTTCCACCTGAAGTATATCGGCATATGAAACGAAAAGCGTATGAAGAAGAGCTAGATTTGGTAAATCTAAGCTTATCGCCGTACAGCTTTTGGCTGTCCAGCAGGGGTTTGATTCAGGATGCGTTTTGTATAGATTCTACGATTGCGCAGACGAGGAATCGGAGTAACCCGTACTTTACCTTCAACTTTCGGTGTTTGACTCCGAACTTTACCAGCTTTAGTTAGACTTCCGTGAGAACCAGGCATTTTTCTATCACTGACTCGGTGTTTGCATCTTAGGCTTTAAGGATTTCCGTTTGCCGTGAGTAGATTTGGGGATTCTGGAAGCAGTTTGGTATCAGGAATCTTTTTACAGGCGCTTGAACTGGTAGGCTAAACACAAACAGGTGAAAGAACGTGGATGGGTATCTTGTCTTTGGCGTCGGTAAACTCTATTGCATTAACGATCAGCTGTCGGTCATTTCTGAACTAGATTTAGGTCAAACGCCAGAAGAAATCAGCAATGTATACACTCGAATTCGCCATGGTACCGATGATCCTCGGCTTAGAGAATTCTTCAATACCTTGCAATCAAAGAAGGTGGAGCGCATCTTTGTTGAATCGCAAGGATTTGCTGAAGAACTTTCAAGATTATATGACGTGCGAGGGCAACTGTATGAGGACGTGCGGTTTTGGCGCCGAGTTCGGCTGGATTTTCTTAGCAAAAATATTGCTTCTACGAATGGGGAAATGCTCCATGAGATTGCCGTTGAGGTTTCACGTTTAGCAATTCGTACTGCTTCTGAACAAAGTGACCAACTAATTATCCAAGCAATGAATTCTTTAGATGATGTCGAAAAAGCTCAAAACTTGATGGTTTCCCGACTTCGTGAATGGTTTGGTTTACACTTTCCTGAAGCAGCTCATGCGATAGAAAACGGACAATCTCTAGCTCGTATTGTAGCTGAAGGGGGAACGAGGGAGCAGATAAGCAACAAACCTGAATTAGTCCAACTTATTTCAGAATCAAGAATAAAGCCAGAATTACTAGAGCAGTCAATGGGAGCGGAGGTTTCTGAACAGGATATGATGATGATTCAGGCATTGGCGAAACAGATTCTTGGGCTAAATGATTTCAGAGAACACCTTGAAAAGTACCTTGATGACTCGATGTTAACAGTTGCTCCGAACCTACGTGGATTGATAGGTCCTGTAATTGGTGCAAGATTAATTGGACTAGCGGGAGGAATTGAAAAGCTGGCCCGTTTTCCTGCAAGCACCATTCAAGTACTTGGGGCTGAACAAGCACTGTTCCGAGCCTTGAAGACCGGCGCAAAGCCTCCAAAACATGGGGTAATTTTCCAGCACACCCTAATTCACTCAGCGCCTTGGTGGCAACGAGGGAAAATCGCGCGTATTCTTGCTGGGAAGATCGCTATTGCAGCTCGAATAGATTTGTATTCAGGCCAATATGTAGCAGACGAATTAAAACAAAATGTTCTTTCACGAGTTGCAGAAGTAAAGCGAAAATATCCTACCGCTCCAAAAAAACCTCCCTCAAAGCCACAGAGACACCACCTGAAACGGAAACGGTATGGAAAACGGACAAAACCACATGCCCCGAACAAAAGAAGTAGCAAAACAAAGAGGAAATGAATATGACAACTATTAGAGAAGATGAACAGCGACCAGGTTTATTTTGGGCATTACTAGAGTCAGGAACAAGGCGTCCTGCTACTAAGAACTTGTCCCCAGGGACCACAGTGTATAACGAACAGAAGGTTTCAGTGAAAGCGAATGAATACCGTATTTGGGATCCTTATCGAAGCAAACTATCTGCCGCTATTCTTCGAGGGATGGAGGCTTATGCTTTTGCACCCAAGCTGTCTGTGCTATATCTCGGTGCATCCTCAGGAACGACGGCCAGTCATGTTTCGGATCTCATAGGCGCTGATGGCCGTGTCTATTGCATTGAATTTGCACCCCGTGTCATGCGTGATCTCGTTCAAATTTCTGCTACACGAAAGAACATGATACCGATAATGGCAGATGCAAGATATCCTGAATCATATGTGCAAATTCCCGAGTTGGTAGATATTATATACCAAGATGTTGCGCAACCCAACCAAGCGAAAATTCTTGTTCAAAACGCTAAGCGATTTCTTCGAGCTGGTGGTACTGCTTATGTTGCCATTAAGGCCCGAAGTATTGACGTTGCTGCTAAGCCATCACGAGTATTTGAACGCGAGGAAAAGACATTAGCTCAATCTGGGTTTACTATGGTTGATCGTGTATCATTAGACCCCTTTTCAGCCGACCATATTTTTCTAAGCGCAGTTTATGGAGAACAATAGGGATGAAAAAATATTCGAGATTTCTCTCTGGTCTTGAGCGCGAAATAGCCCAGTTAAATGACCACATGCCTAAAACTAAGAAAGCCCTTTCTGAATTACTAAAAGAAAGTTCCCCGAGTTTCACCACTCGTGATGGGCAGCGGAGTGCTATTCGTTTAGAGGAATTAAGAAAATTAGCGGAGATCATTCCCTCTGAGTTTCATAGCCAAATTATGCTTCCCTTCATCCTTTTGAGAAGAACCTCCTTAGGTGCAGGAGCGCATACAGTTGGGGGATCTAAGCTTGAGCAGTTTGTTGTCTTACACATTCTCGGAAAAATTAACAATCCTTTCGAAGCTTGGCGTTCTGTCGAACTTCCCCGAATTATTTATTCGCCAGAAGTGGGTCTCTTAAAGCAGAAATTGCCGACTACTTTGACAATAGGATTTGGCAAATAATATGCAAACGAAACAGAACTATCTGGATGATGTGCGTGAGATCCTAGATACATCAGCTCGAGTCCATGCTACTACCTTTAATCCGGAATATTGCTTTGATAGTATTATCGATGAAGGAGATGTACGGATAGCGGTCAAGGCGAGTATTACAATTGACAATGTTGAGTCACATATCAGAGAAGAATTAATGAAAATCTGTTCAATTCTTCGGTGCATCCCATTAATCGTTGGAGAACGAACAAGGAAACGACCCTTGCAAGATGGTGTAGTGCATATACGAGGTTCGATTCCAGCAATTAGCCTTGAAACTTTTCGCCGCATGTTGGAAGAGAAAATATACCCAGTCCTTCTTACCAAAAAAGGTGGAATTTACGTCATCATGAATGGCGAAAAATTAAAGAAAGCACGTGAGGCGTTGAGCCTTTCTCGGGGTGACATTGCTAATGAACTGGGACTTTCCCGACGTGCAATATACGAGTACGAGAGGGGGTCAATTAGCCCGAAAATCGATATTGCTCTTCGATTAGAGGAGCTCCTAAACGCTTCACTCATAGAGCCCCTGAACCTCTTTGAGACTATAACATCCTCAAGCGATTCTCAACGAAGTGAAGAGCTCGTTACAAAGCAAACACGCCTTACGAAGCGAACGCTAGAAATCCTGTCCCGTTTGGGCTTCAATTCGACCATTGCACATGATGCCCCATTTGACTTATTAACTTCTCTTCAAAAGCATATTGTGCTCAGCTATTTAGAACAGCGTCTTGAGCGACTTAATGAAGATCGGCTTGAATTTTTAGCCAAACTGGCACAGGTACTCAAGGAGGAACCTGCAATAATCGCTTCTGACTCTCCCACTGTGGAAGCAATTAGTGGAATTCCCGTGATTTATCTTAAGGAGCTCATTTCGCTTGAGAACCCCAGTGAGTTTATCATGCTAATTCATAACCGTCGGGGAGCTTGATTTGTTCGAGGAGCACAAGGAAGGCGCTATAACCTTTCTGCGTCCACCTTTGCAAAAGGTTCCGACGACTAGTATGGCTGTGTTTTTCAACCCAAAATCTGAGCTTAATCGTGATATCACTATGGTTGCTTTACAAGTGTTCATTTTTGAACACAGAAAAGCGAACGTTCGGGTTTGTACACCATTAGCAGGAACCGGTGTTCGCCCTATCCGAATAGCAAAAGAAGTGAACGGAATCGGGAAGATAATTGTCGGTGATTCGAATCCTCAAGCTATTAAGCTTATTCAGAAAAACAGCGAAATGAATGCCGTTGAAGACATCCTTGAGATTTACAATAAGGAAGCAAATCATCTTTTAACCGAGTATGATACTTTTGAGAAGAAATTCGATATCATTGATATTGATCCTTTTGGGTCTCCCCGTGAATTCTTCACCTCTGCAATTAGAGCACTAAAACCTCCTGCCCTTCTTTGTCTTACTGCAACCGATATGCCAGTATTAGTAGGTATTCGTCGACGTACTTGTATCAAACGGTATGCTGCATTCCCTTTGAAAGTCGAATATGCTCATGAACTGGCTGTACGGATTCTGATAGGCTCAATCGTTCGAGAAGCGGCCTCGTTGAATATGGGATTAATTCCATTACTTTGTTTTTCAGTAGACCATTATATTCGGGTTTATTGTTTAGCAAAAGAGGGGGACGCAAAAACGTGGAAGGCAGTTTCGCAGCTTGGGTTCATTCTTCATTGCAACCAATGTGGGCATCGATCAGCTTCAAAGGGGCTCGTTCCTATGCTGAAAACTTGTCCTCATTGTGGATCAAAAAAGGTTGAACAGGCTGGGCCCCTTTGGATTGGAAAATTGGGGGAAGAATCATTTGTAAGAAAAATATTGCACGAACTTGACAGCTTTCAGTTGGGTAAAAAACAAAAAGCTTTGACAATGTTGACAAGAATAAGAGAAGAACTGAGTGGTCCTCCCACTTATTATGACCTCCATCGTCTGGCTGATAAGTTGAATGTTCCGATTCCGCCGTTTCGCGAAGTGATTAGTAGATTACAAAAAAAGGGACTATTTTGTGTTCGAACACATTTTTCCCCCCATGCAATCCGGACTTCAGCGAGTGAGGAAAGCCTCAGTAAGCTACTTCTATCATTTGCAGGAGAGAAATAACGATATGAGCCGATGGAAAAGAGATGAAACTTACCGGAAACGAGCCCAAGAAATGGGTTACCGTTCTCGTGCAGGATTCAAAATTCTTGAAATGGATAATCGATTTGAGATTTTAAAAAACGCCCATCGGGTCGTAGATTTATGTTGCGCCCCTGGGTCTTGGTTACAAGTTGTCCGTGAACGATGTGATAATCCTGAATCGGTAATCGTTGGTGTAGATTTAACGTATGTGCGACCGATTCAGGGTGTGAGGATTATCCAAGAGTCTATTGAATCTCCGGATCTCATTCAACAGCTTCGTGATACTTTGCAAAAACCAGCTGATGTTGTACTCAGTGATTGTGCACCCAAACTTTCAGGAAGTAAATCTCTTGACCGAGAGCGCCAATTATGGCTCGCAAAACTTAGTTTTAAACTTGCTACAGAATTACTAGAGAGAAAGGGAAACTTTGTAACGAAAGTCTTTCAATCTGATGCATTTCGTGATTTCACCATCCGAGTGAAAGAGTGCTTCAAATTAGTAAAAACTTACAAGCCAAAGTCATCATTTAAACGAAGTCCTGAGATGTATTTAATTGCAAAGGGGTATCGTGGTAGCGAAAATCCTGTTAGTCAAGCCTTTCTTTAATCCAGGTGTTAAGCTTCTCACAGATCCAAGGACTAGTTGGCTGACCAGCACCACACTGATCAATATCTGGACATACAAAGCATGGACATCCTTCTAGTGTATCCCATTCTGATTCTTCTTCATTCTGCCAAAATATTCGAAGGGTTGCTTTTCCATCATGACTTTCTTCAACTTTTTTGACTTTTCCATTTTCTGTTAACAAGTCAATAATCTGAAGAAGCTTGGATTCGGACTGCTCTGTTCTTTTAACTAGCTCTGCAAGAAGAATGCCCTGCTTTCCTGCGTCCTTAAGGACCTCGATAGTACCGGATTCCATGACATCATCTAGGAAGCTGGTCCGATGAATAAAAAAGCTTTCAAACGCCAATGAAAAGAAAGGAAGAAGGGCGAAAGCATTCGCCCTATAAATACCCGTTAGAGGGGAACTTCAAGATCCAGTTTTTCAACAAGCTCTTTGTAACGGTTGCGCACTGTTACTTCTGTTACGCGGGCGACAGCAGCAACTTCGCGTTGCGTGCGTCGTGAATTTGCCAGAACGCTAGCAACATAGATTGCTGCAGCGGCTACTCCTGTTGGTCCTCGACCACTAGTTAGCCCCTTGTTAGCAGCCATTTTCAAAATTTGAATCGCTTGCGCTTGTACTTCACCGAGTAATTTCAGTTCACTGATAAATCGGGGAACATAATCTATGGGAGAGGTTGGGGGGATGGAAAGGCGAAGTTCGCGTGCGATAAATCGATAGCTCCGCCCAATTTCCTTCTTGCCAACTCTTGAAACCTCCGCAACTTCATCGAGTGTTCGAGGAATGCGTGATTGTCGACAGGCCGCGTAAAGGGCTGCTGCAGCAACCCCTTCAATTGATCGGCCTCGAATCAAGCGTTGTTCGACAGCTCTACGATAAAGCATTGCAGCGATTTCGCGAACGTTGCGTGGAAGACCTAGACTCGATGCCATACGATCCAGTTCAGAAAGAGCATAAGCGAGATTGCGTTCTGTTGCATCGGATACACGAATTCTTCGTTGCCATTTCCGTAGTCGATAGATTTGCGCCCTACGTTTTGGAGCTAAATCTTTCCCATAACTATCACGATTTCGCCAATCAATCATTGTTGAAAGACCTTTATCGTGGATAGTGAAGGTTAGAGGCGCTCCAACACGTGCCCGTTTATCACGTTGTTCTTGATCAAAAGCCCTCCATTCGGGGCCTTCATCGATAATTCGGTCGGTGAGTACGAGTCCACAGTTCATGCAAATGATTTCAGCTCTTGAATAGTCTTTCACTAATCGGGTAGTGCCACAATCAGGACAATGAGCGAGCGTAGATGCACTTACTTCTTTCGTCGTTTCACTACGCCTCCTTTTGGAGCCTTCTTTAGATAGAGAGTTGTCCCAGGAGGCACCATGGTGTCTGTAAGTCTCGCTTCAGGTTTTAATGCAGCAAACGGTTGAATAGTTGGTCCAAAGATATCAATCACTTTTCCCACTTGTTGAGAATGAGTTGAAAAAATGCGTGTCCCTAGTCGTACAGCACGATTTAGACGCGCAATGACATTTCCTTGCGCGGAAATGTGTAGAACGTGACCAATTCCTTGCAGCAGATCGACTCCTGGGAAGGCCAGAATTGCGTCGTGGGGGGGATTAGAAGGTGAGAAATAGACCGTCACTTAAAAACGTTTGCCTGCTTTTCTGCGTGAAAGCGTTGACATTTGTAACCCCAAGAGAAAAATCCGAAAATGAGGATTTTTCCAACGGTTGTTGTTGGCTTTACTGGGTTCGAGAGTTATCTCTTATTTCTTGCCCACTTCTTTCAAGGTTTTCATAATTTTAGCTAGTTCCTTTAGAAGTTGGGTTTTGGTTTGTTTCTCAGGTTTCTTTATCAACACGACACCTGATGTAGCCCACCAACTTGGAGGATAACGAACTTTTGATTCAACGGTATATTGAAGACCCAGTCGTTGGGCTGCCGCTGCAACCATTGATGTCGTTACTACTGTCAAGGCAAGTTTTTTAGGAACTCGGCGCCCCGAATGGCGACTACGATTCGCTTCGAAATAGGCAGGGTAGATGTAATAGTTTCCTGATTTCCGCATTCTAAACCGCCTTCATAGCCCCCATCTAGAGCACATAAGCTTTGCTTTTCTTGTAAGGGAGCAAGGTTCAAAAGTTTTGAGTAGCTGGATTGAAACGTCATGCACGAGTTTTCTACTGCAGTCAGTATTGTTGAAGCTGTAAAACGGACTGCAAAAAGTCATGGTGCTACAAAAGTAGTGAAAATAACTTTACAGATAGGTCAGTTTTCGATGCTGAATCACGATCAGCTTATTTTTGGTATTGAGATAGCTTCTAAGAATTCGATAGTAGAAGGTGCAGAGATAAGTATTGAGCCCCTTACTACGAGAATTCGATGCCGACAATGCGGTGCTGAATCTGATGTTACTCAAGAGGGTCCATTGTATGAGATTTTATCATCTCTGACGTGTTCGAAATGTAATACAAAGGATGTTGAAATTATCCAGGGACGAGAATGCATTATCAAGGATATTCAAGCAGAGGTAGAACAAGAATAACTAAAAGGTCTACTCAATTTTTATCGCATCTACTACGCCTGTTTGGCCGGGACGACTCGTTACGATTGCTTTGCCTTTCTCTGTCTCAATTATGGTCCCTTTGGTTATTATTCCCCGTCGATCAAAATCGACATTCGCAGGGTTCTGTAGGACTTGAATAATCTTGGCTTTCTCTGAAGTCCCTGAGGGTTTGTCTGTAACATTAGCGTAAGACACAGCAAGTAAACGATGTTTGATGTTTCCACCGAGGACTCGTTTGATACGGAGCTTTTTATCACCCATGATTGTTTCCGTGGCTTGACTGCCTCGTTCAAATTTGCGATGCTTCCGTGATGAGCGACGTCTTGCACCACTGTGATACCGTTTTGATTTTCCTTGCCATAAGGGCATTTCAGTAACCTCGGATTTGACACGAGACACTGACAAAGAGCTATAAACGTTTCGCCAACCCGACAATGGCAAAGAACTTTAGGTTCGTGAGTTTTGAGCTTCATATGTCAAGTCGGTAGTGATTCTTATGGTTGAAGAGAAAGCCTTTGTTGAATTAGCCCATGGTGCAGGCGGACGGGCTATGGCTCAATTTCTGTCGGAAGTGGTTTTTCCACATTTTAAACTCAACCGAGTTCAAACCGGAATTGGATTACCTGAGGCAGATGACGGAGCAACGATACCACTTAGAAAGCATGAGGTAGTAGTTTCCACTGACAGCCATACAGTATCCCCATTATTTTTCCCCGGAGGCGATATTGGAAGGCTTGCAGTGGCGGGTACAATTAATGACGTGGCGATGATGGGAGCACAACCATTAGCGATGACCAGTGCATTGGTTATTGAGGAAGGCTTTCCAATTAAAGATCTTGACGCGATTTTGGATTCAATGGCGACAACAGCTGCAGAAGATCAAGTAGCAATCATTGCAGGGGATACTAAAGTTATGCCAAAAGGAGGACTTGATCAGATGATTATTTGCACAACTGGATTTGGTTTGGTCGATAAGGGAAAGGCGATTACTGACGGGGGGATCAAAGTAGGTGATAAGCTAATTATGACAGGAACAATTGGCGATCATGGCATTGCTTTGTTAGCAAGTCGTGAAGGACTTACCTTTGAAACCAATTTATTATCAGATGTTGCGCCCCTATGGTCCTTGATTCATAAGGCTTTGCAGGTGGGAGGAATTCATTCAATGAAAGATCCTACGCGTGGAGGACTTTCAGCTGCTTTGAACGAGTTAGCAAAAAAGTCAGGTGTTAGCCTGATAATCAATGAAACCGATCTTCCTTTTCAGCGTGAAGTTCTTGCTGCAAGCCAAATGCTGGGGCTTGATCCACTTCAGGTAACATGTGAAGGTAAAGCCTTAATTTCTGTAGAAGCTAGCAAAGCTGATGCAGTTTTACAGTCAATTCGTAACTCAAAATACGGAAAACATGCACAAATTATTGGGGAGGCTACGGATGAACGACCTGGTTTAGTTATTATGAAAACCGAGGTCGGTGGTTCTCGAGTCATCCAGCACCCATGGGCCGAAGCTATCCCCAGGGTGTGCTAGTTTCATACTATATTGCGCAATCTTGTGTAATTCCAAGATTGATTTCATAAAGGATCTGTGTAATTTGTTCGTTTAGTTCTGGTGCACAGATTGCAGCAGGTTGAGGAGTGATAAGTCGATCACGGTATTTTGTGAGGAATAGTTTCATAATCCGTTTTGCGAGTGTTTCGATAATAATTGGATTAGATGTTTTTGTACTACTGATGACCAAAAGCCCGTTTTGTAGTGGATGGAAGGTATACCTACAAGGCTCAGTTGTAACTGTCTCTATTCGTCCATCTGTTACTTCTTTCGCAAATAGAGATAAGGCAATGAAAAAACCTCCAAGAATTGCTGGATCGGGGTGATTTTCATGCGAAGTAAAAATTCGATAATAGAATGGACACCCTGACTCTTTCAGAATAAAGAGAGAATTAAGTCCTTCAGGCGGGTTGATTGGCGAAGCTTTGTCACAGGAGGAAGTAGGTATTGATGTTTGAGGGATTCTTGCCAAACTTGAAGCCTCGGGATAATTAGCTTTACTTGAGTTTGTAGAACCAGATATAAACTAACAAAGTTAGGATGAGATTTTTCAATCAGAGTATGATGGACTGGCTATTGCTCAGCCGCTGACGCTAATTCTGATTGTTCTATTCGAATCTGCTTAATCATTCTTCGTAGTTGACCTTTCAGTTTGTCAGTATCATATTCGAAGCCAAAATAATCTGCAAACATTTCAGTGGTCCTAAGTTCTTTAGTTCGTCCCGCTGGATTGGATTCTATGAAACCATGTGATTCCAGCATTTTGATGTGCTTATAACTATGCGAACCGCGATATAGTACAACATTCGATTGGAGAATGGGTTGGGAGAGGGCGATATAGATGAGCGTTTTCAGTTCACCCAGTGATAGTAATCCCTGTGGAGCTAACTCACCCACCTTTTCACTGAGTTCAGGATCTAATTGGAGGACAAACCGCTGGCGAGGAAGTCGAACAATTTCTAAAGCCCCTGATCGATTATCATATTCATCTATTAGCTCTTGGACAGATTCTCGTACCTGCTTCAAGGTTGGTATTTGTGTTGCCTGTTGGATTTCATGAATGGTGAGAGGTCGCCCTGCAATGTAGAGAGCTGCTTCAACTAATCGAGTTGTTTCATCCACTGTTGAATCCCTCCTCACTGCTTAGTTTTTGGACTAAAATCATGAGGTCTCCATTTTGGAGAGCCTGTGTGAGGCGAATTTTGCCTTCGCCTAATAAGTAGAGGAGAGTTAGAAAAACTCGAATAATATCAATATGTGACATCCCATGAACAAAGTCGACAAAAGAGATTGGGTTACTTTCAAGACTTACTTCAAGCAACTTTGTGTATAATCCCTTCATTGATTTGGTCAGTTCAACTCGTGATCCATCAAATTGGGGGATCGTTGGGAAAGAATCACTATTTTTTGTTTGCTTTCGAAACCGCTTCTTAGGCGGAAAGACAATTTCACGGAGTGCTTCAAGAAATTCTGCTGAGGATGTGGGACGAATATTTTGCCGAAATGGGGGGCGAATAGGAGGTAAGAAGATATCATCTTCGATTACTTTGATTATTTCTTCTTCCTCTCGGCCAAACTCAAGTAAATATTCAGTTTTTAATCGGAGAAGTATCGCCGCAGAAAGTAGTGCGCGACCACAAATGCGAAAATCGATGTACTCAGCTGTTAGTAGTCGACCAATGAATCCATTGACTAGTTCGGCTAGGTCGAGCTCCCATGGACTAATCTTTTGCAATTCTAAGATATCAGTGAGAACTCGCCATGGTTGATGAAACCAGAATGGTTCAGGGCTACTTTCCGTCAATGAATTATCTTTCTCCAGTTTCTTAGCAATTTTGTAGTACTTGATAAATGCGTCCTTATAATCTGATGTATTATCTGCTTTTCACTATGTTTTACTTGTGCCTTCAATCATAAGAAGACCTTCTTCAAATTGAACTGAAAATACTTGAGATACCCCATCTACTAGTGCAACACCAAGTATTGTTTTAGCCAGTCGGATTGTAATCTCGTTGTGTGAAATAATAAGAAATTGTGAATTTTCAGCAAGATTTGCAATTAATCGCGCAACGCGATCGGCATTATTTGGATCTAAGGCTTCGTCGACTTCATCAAGGAAGTAGAAAGGAGCCGGTTGATGGAGTTGTAAGGCAAACATAAAGGTTAATGCTGTTAGTGCTTTTTCTCCCCCAGAGAGGGCGTCGAGGTATTGAACACGTTTACCTGCGGGACGAATTTTCATTCGCATTCCACCTAAGAACGGATTCTCAGGATTCTCTAATTCGAGCTCTCCCTCACCCTGAGTGAGTTGTTGATAAACGTCAGTAAAATTCTGTGAAATACTATTAAACGCCGCCATAAACACGCGAAACTTCTCTTCTTCTGCTTTCCGCATTGCGTCTAGAATCGCTTCGCGCTCTTCACGTATTCGGGTTTCCTTTTCTAATATCTCATCATAAGCATGGCGAATTTCTTCAAAGCGTTCAACAGCCTTTTGATTGATAAGGCCTAATTGTTCCCTCTCCTGTTGGAGTTCAGAAATTTGTCTGCGTAAGCTGTGTACCTGGACGGGTTCTAACGGTAGCAACGGAGGTTCTAAACCTTGAGTTTTCTCCTTCTGAGCATCATAACGTTCCTGCCAGTTTTCTATCCGACCTTCAATTTTTGACTGGTTCATTCGTTCTTCATTGATTTTATCGAATAGTTCGTCGATTGTAATTCCTAATTGTTGTGTTTCTTTTTCACTTTCCCTGATTCTTTCTTCTATTGAGTGAATTTGTTCATTCAGGTTATTAACCTCAGCTTCGAGTGTTTCTATTTTGTTCTGGTGCTCTTGGATTTGTTCTTGAGTGGTTGCTAATTCTTTTTCATTCTGTTCTAATTCGGCTTTCGCATTAGAGAATTCTTCAGATAATCGTTTAATCTCACTCTGTGAGTAACGAGCTTCGCTAACCTTTTCGGTTAGTTTAAGTTGGGTTTCTTGGAGTTGTGATTCGTAGTCATCTAGCTGAGTCCGGAGCCCAGTGAGATTTGGATCTAAACTGCTTCTTTCTAGTAACGATAAGCTTTCTTGTAGTTCTTTTCGCTTGTCGATGAGCTCATTGATTTCAGATTGATCTGTTTGGAATTTATCGATTAAGGATTGGTGAGAGTCTTGTTCATCTTTTAGTGATTCACGCAGTTTGGAAATGCTTTCCTTAAAATCAATGAGTTCTTCTTCTTGAGCAGTGGCAAGCTCATTTGTTTTGTTAAAGTTCGTTTTCACTTCTTCAAGCTGATGTTGTTTCTGGCTAACCTGACTATCTAATTCACTGATTCTATCAAGCCATTCCTTGTATTCAGCGGCTATTTTGGTTTGAAGTGCGCGCAATTCTTTGAGCTTCTTTTGTAATTCTGGAATTCTTGTCTCTTCTTCCAAAGTAAAAGATGAGAGTCCTTTATAGAATCCTCCTGTTAGAGTTCGATTAGGTTCGACGACATCACCATCAATTGTAATCTTACGGACACTAGGAGCTGTGATATTCCGTGCTGTTTTCAAATCCTTGACGATAAGCGTGCGGCCAAAGACATAGTCGAATGCAGGACGATATTTTTCATCAAAGGTGAGTAAGTCCATCGCATTTCCGACAACTCCTTTTTGATCACTTTTTTGTGAATAAGGATTTGTCTTAATTGTATCAAGTGGAATAAAGGTCGCACGTCCTATTCGACTCTTTTTCAAATGTTCAATGCATTTTGTAGCGGTTTCTTCAGTATCAACAACGATGAAATCTAACCGGCCACCACCTGCAACCTCAAGTGCAGTAGCATGCTTTGTAGATGTCTTTCCTAGGCTGCCAAGTGTTCCGTATACACCAGAAATTTTGTTCTCTTTCGCAAACTTCAACGTTGCTTCAGTCGCTGCTTTCCTTGTTAACCCATACTTCTTGAATTCTCGAATTGTTTTCAATCGTGTTTGAGCTTCAAGGAGTTCTTCTTTTGAGTCTTGGATTAGCGAATTGAGTTCGTCCTGTTTGTCCAATTTTTCTTGCATCGACAATTGAAAGGCGTCTTTTTGGTTTAGCAACTCGGCTACTTCAGATTCTAGATTGTGAATCTGGGTTTCGAGATTTTGGCATTCTGCTTGTGCTTCGTCTCTTGCATATTCTTGCTCTGGAAGAAGTGCATAGCTGTTTTCAATTTGCGTTTTCAGGTCAGAGACACGCTTTTCGGTGACGTGATTCAGAGCAGATGTTTCCCCAAGTTCACTTTTCTTAGTCTCAATGACTTGGGTTAACTCTAGTATCTGTTCCCTCAGCGAGAGATATTCTGCATCGGGAGAAATAGTTTCTTTAGACAGTTCTGAGAGACGAGTTCGAATAGGGGCGATTTGTGCTTTCAATGACGTCTCTTCAGCTTTTAGTGCCTTAATTTCTTCGTTAAGTTCTGAATATCGCGTCTGTTCTTCTAAGTGTTTAGAGGAAAGATGGTCAACACTTGCCGATAATAACGCTTTTTCTTTGGTTAGTTTGTCAGAGGTAAGCAAGAGACCCTTCAGAATTTCACGTGTCCGTGTTTCTTCAAGTTCCTTTCCTCGTTGCTTCTGGTCTATTTCTTTGATTTTCTTTTCATCAACGAGAGCGTGTTGTTCTAATTCGAGTTTCCGCTCTTTCGCCTCTTTGCGTTGAGTTTCTAATTCTTTGATGGCAGAAGAATAGGTTTCGAATTCTTCTTTCATTGCATTCAAGCGTTCTTCAACCCTGGCTAGTTCCGCAAAAACTAGATCTCTTTCGAGTTGTGTTAGATTATCTGTTATTTCTCGCCAGCGGAGGGCATCCTTTCGGTCCTTTTCTAATCGAGTGTATTCTAGTCGAATTTCTTCAGTACGAAGTTGTACCATATGCAGGTTTCGATCAACTTTAACTAATTCGCCTTCAATTTGCTGCTTCTTTTCATCAAAGACAGAAATTCCAGCAACTCCCTCAACAACCTGCCGAATTTCTGTTGGGGTCATTGTGATGACATTGGCTAATTCGTTTTGCATTACAATATTATGACCTTCGGGGTGTAATCCAGCGACAGCAATTGTGTCAATCATTTCGGTCCGGGTGACCCGTTTACCCCCTATCCTGTAAGCACTAATTCCAGTTTCGTCAACTTCGCGACTAATGGTAACTTCATCAGCATCAATAGGAAAATGCCGATCTGCATTATTAAAGACAAGACTAACTCGAGTGAGTTTAGCAGGAGAATTACTGGTTCCGCCATTGAATAGTAACGAAGCAAAGTTCTCGGCACGAAGAGATTTGCTACTTAGGCGTCCAAGTACAAAGCAAACAGCGTCCAGAATATTACTTTTGCCACAACCATTTTCACCAACAATTGCGGTGAATCCCCTACTGAGGTCAATTGTGGTTTTTCGTGAACTGAAGCTCTTGAACCCTTGAATGGTTATTTGTTGTAAATAAGCCACGTGAAAAACGCCTACACTCTTACTTTTATAGTTTGGTCAAACGCCCCTGAGAGAGGCATTTCCCATAGAAAAAGGTCTCGAACCTACTTCTGAATGCGAAATGCGTGAGTATTTATTGAAATCTGTTGCACGTCGGGATTTAGCTGGTACCAATCTTTTCAACCGCAGAGCGAAGACTCCGAATAATTAAACCTAGACTGGGAGCGGCATCTTTTCCGGCGATGGCAATGACTAGGGTTTTTGACGCAGTGACGGCCACGGTATAACCTTTGTCTGTTTCCAGATACATCGATTGTACTGGACCTTGATCGACAGCTTTGCTTACAGTTTTTGTTTCCTTCAAGAGAGTAGTGACGCTTGAAGTAATTGCACTATGGTCCATATCTCGCAGAGTTTGTCCAGCAATTACCTTACCTGTTTGAGAGGCTGCAATAAGCCCTTCAAGTTCGGGTATAGTGTCCATTATTTCTGCAAGAATCTGTTCAACTTCTTTCTTTCCGAGCATGAAAGCCACACCCATCGCCAGAGAATCTTGGCAATATGGTTGCGATAAAAAGAATTGGGTTTCCTTGGTTTAAAAACTGTCCGTCAGAAAGACAGAAAGAGTAGATTTTTTCAAAACTTCGCCATTATCTCCGAACAAGAGGGAACTTTTATAACTTCAATAAGAGACCACTAGTCAGTGGCTAGAGAGTGTGGAGTACAATGATTGGCGGAAAAGCACTAAAAGACTCACTCAAACGCCTCGGCGCTCATGAAGGTGTTCGGGGTGTGATCATCACAAATATGGAAGGTCTACCAATCAGCTCCAATTTGAACGCAGAAAAAACTGAAGTCATCGCAGCACTGGTTACTTCACTTGTAGGCAAAGCCAAACGTGTTGTAGATGAACTAGGAGAGGGCGGTATGAATTTTCTCACCATCTCAACACCTCGAGGAGAAGTCATGGTCGCCCCCGAAGAAGACTACATTCTCATCGTCATGCGAGGATGAGGACCCCACGTTCTCCACACAAGAATTAAAAGTCATCTCCCTAAGATAAGCTCGGCTAGCCCCATGGAAAGGGATGAACCGTGTCCATAACCGTACGACAATTTGATGAAATCCTCTCTGATGTCATCAAATCTGAACCAGGAATCAAAAAAACAATTCTGGTCGACCGAACAGGATTAACTATAGCCCACGTTTCCAAATTCTCATACTACCCTGTTGACGTGGACGGCATTGGTGCAATTGCTAGTGCTGTTTTTTGTGCAAGTGAAGAACAGGGAAAGAGCTTGGATGTAGGTGATTTGACAATCGTGACATCGGAGTTTGGTGATGGTAAGATCTTTGCAGCTGGTGCAGGAAAAGGTGTTTTGTGTGTGATTACCGATAAGGAAGTTAATATCGGTATGATACGCCTAACAATGATGAAAGCAGCAGCTGAACTTGCAAAGGTACTTGACGAGTTTATGGCCGAAAAACCCGCAGTGGCAGCTGGAAAGACAGACGCCGAGCGGGAAGAGCTTAAAGCCGCCTTAGGAGAACTCGAGAAGGGTTAGTGGGGACGGGATAAGAGCAACGCGAACATAGAAGGAGCCGTCCTACTTTGAAGAAAGACACACAGGGAAGAATACATTTTAAAATCGTCTTCTGGGGACCCTCGTTATCGGGCAAGACAACAGCGCTTCGATGGATATATGATAACATTGAAGGGTTAAATAAAGGTGGCTTCACGTCGGTTGCAGATCATACAGGAAGAACTCTCTTTTTTGATTATACACCAATGCAGGCAACAGCGCAGGTAGTTTTTGATGTTTACACAGTTGCTGGACAGCGACGTCATCGGGGACAGCGAAAGGTCATCTTAAGCGGTGTTGATGGCATTATTTTTGTTGCAGATTCATCTCCGGATCAGATGGAAGCAAACATCGAAAGTATGGCAGAGTTGCGTTCCTTCGTTAGTGAAGATCTTGGGCACTCCATAAGTCTTGTAGTTATGTTGAATAAGCAGGATTTACCCAGTGCAATGAAAAAGAATGTCATGCTTGCGAAGCTGGGATTGGGAAACGCGCCAAACTTTACCACTTGCGCCTTAACAGGTGAAAATGTTAAACGCGCGTTTCGCCAAGTAACTCGCGATATCTTGATGTACCATTTGTATCCTAAGACATCTGCAAAAGCATCCGCGAGCTAGAATAACATTGATGATCCCGAGTTCACCAGAAATTGAGAAAATTTTGGAGAGTCTAACAGACTCGGTTGAGGAGATTGAAGCGGCGGTTGTCGTTGGTGTCGATGGTTTACCTATAGCAGCAAAACTTCCAGAAGGATATGATGAGACATTGCTAGCTGCGATGAGCGCCGCTTTACTTACAGTTGGTGAACGGGCAGCATCTGATTTAGGAAAAGGTGCATTACATCAAGTCTTTGCCCAAGGTGGAACGGGAGCAGTAATTATGGTTGCGGCGGGATCGGATTCAGTTTTAATGGTTAGCACAAACACTGAATCACTAGCAGGTCTGGGTCTAGTCTTTATCAACATGGAACGTGCCGCAAAAAAAATTGCTCAAAAATTAGACCGATAATTGCTTAGATAGGTTCTGAAAAGAAAGGTTATATATCCTGGTCTTTTGGCTTTAGTCGGAGACTGCTCTTGACAAACCTTGTAGGACCAATCTATCATCTATATTCATGGTATCTTTGGCGCCAAATTAAAGACAACCCGATGCCAACCCATGTAGGGATAATTTTAGATGGCAATAGACGATTCGCCAAAGAACAAAACCAAGACAGTAGTTTTGGGCACACCGCTGGGGCCCAACGAATTGATGAAGTCCTTGACTGGTGTTTTGAAGCAGGCGTAAAGGTTGTTACAATTTACGTATTTTCAACTGAGAATTTTTCACGAAAGGAAGAAGAAGTTCAGCATATCATGGATTTAGCACAACAACGATTTGAAACTGTAGCACGATCAGAGGTTGTACATCGCCATAAGGTCCGCGTTCGGGCAATAGGTCAGTTAACACTCCTTCCTTCTTCGGTACTAGATGCAATTCAAGAAGCAGAATCAGCAACTGCCAGTTACGATAAATTTCAACTGAATGTGGCAATTAGTTATGGTGGACGAACAGAGATAGTCGATGCAGTGAAGAGTATCGCGGAAAAAGTTCGAAGTGGATCTTTACACCCATCAGAAATTACAGATTCCACGATAGAGAAACATCTCTATACCGCAGGGATAGCCGATCCAGAATTAATCATTCGAACATCTGGAGAAGAAAGACTCTCCGGGTTCTTATTATGGCAATCAGCGTATTCTGAGCTATATTTCGCGGATGTATATTGGCCTGATATCAGGAAAATAGATTTTTGGCGTGCCCTACGTACTTATCAGCATAGAGACCGAAGATTCGGTAATTAGGAGAATACCAAATGAAGCGAAAAAAGAATAACTCATTGGCTGTGTTAGTTGATAGTAGTTTTTCATCAGAACTTCCAGAGACTTTAGTCAAACTTCGACCACTATTAAATGAGCTTGGCGACATAAAGGTAGGGAAAGTTATAATTTTACAAAAGCAGGCTGCGGAATATTCAAAGCTAATAGCCCACGAAGGCTTCATTCCAGTTATTGTTCATGATGATCTCGATATTCATTTCGCCTTAGAGGCAATGGAGTTTATTTATAACGAAAAAATCGACACTATTGCCCTCGCGACGGATAATGAAAAACTTCTTCCTCTATTAAGCCGTGCCCGGGAACTTGGAAAAGAAGTGATACTGCTCTTTTCAGCCGATAGAGTAAATTCAGGATTACAGAATGCCGCAGATGTAGTGCTCTCAATTGCCAATTGAGTTTCCTACAACAATCCCCGTTTCATAAGTAAAGAAAATTCTTCCATGGTCAGCCGTTCTCCCCTTTTATGTTTCTCGAGAGCAACGGAGGCTTTCTCCTCAAGACGTTCTTCCATGGCCTGAATCTTCTCAACGCGTTGTCTTACGCGAAATTCACCCAATTCTTTTCGTAGTCGGCTATTCTCCTGTCTAGCCTCAATATATCGGCGATGTGTCTCATCAGCTTCACGGCGTGTCTCCAAATACTGGCGATGCGCTTCGTCAGCCCGTTTTCGAAGTGCATCAACTTCTGCATAAGCCTCAATCATAGCTTGGTTCTCTTCTTGAGAAAGGCGAGCAAATTCAAGAACTGAATTATGATGAGCATTCATCAGTAGTCTAAGATCCTCAATTTCGGTTCGCGCCTTTGCGCTTTCTTTGCGCTTGGCTACTGCCTCTTCAGCAACTTTCAATTCAGCTTCGAGTTCAGCAATTTGATCTATGATTTCGCGTTCTCGTTTTAAATCTAAAACCTGTGTTTGCAAAGACCAATCTAGTTCACGGATTTTTCGACGAAGGACATGGGAAGGAGCAGAAGTTTTTTTCTGAATTTCTTCTGCGTCTTCTTCATTTCCTTGTTTTTCATCAACTTTGTCTTTTAGTTTCGAATATATTTCATCCCGTTTGACTTTGAATTCAGCTACCTTTTGGTTATACTCATCACGTTTTTCACGGTGATCGCGAGCCTTAGAGAGCCATTCTGCAACTTGTGCATTGAGCTTATCCCTTTCTTTAACTAGCTTTTGAGCCTCGGTATTCAGCTCATCTCTTTTCTCGCGCAACGTAGCAGCTAGCCGGTTTATTTCGGCTAGCTGAAGAACAGCGTCCTCCGACACTATACCACCTTATGTAAGAAAACGTATCATGGGATTTTGGAGTTAGAGGGAGTATAGAAGAGGGATTTTTAATCTTTTTGTTATACTTTTCCCTTTTTTCAACGTGGGGAGTAATTATCTGAATAACTATCCGCACCCCTCTCACCTAGAGCCTGAAAAATCACCGTAAACCCATTTACCCTTAATATGCCTTCGATGCTGCTTACTTACAAAAACCCCATCAAACCCATGAAGGCTCAAGACCCAATCTTATGGGCTCTCTGAAAAATGTCGTCTTCTCTATAACTTTGCCCTCGCTGAAAAACTAACCTTACAAAGCCAAAAACTGCGTATAAACCCTTTACCGACGTGCAACAACAAAATGCCCTTCCAGCTCTTAAAGTTCAGTATCCTGAATACAAGAGGGTCTACTCGAAGGTTCTGCAAATAACTATTCGTCGACTCGATGGAAGCCTCTAAAGTGATGTAGGGGTAATTCATAACTAACGGAGCTTTAAACCCTAACAAGCATTGCTTCACTAAAGAATAAAGAATCTATTGAGATTTGTCAGGTTCTTCTAAAATTATTCGGGCATCCACACATTTAGCTCCCTTGGGGTAAGAAAACACGGGATTCAAATCAAGCTGATTGATAACTGGGTAGTCCATTACTAACTTTGAGATTTGAAGCAAGATATTCATCAACGCTTTAATGTCACGAGGTTCCTGCCCTCGTATGCCAGTAAGTATGGGATACCCCTTGATATCTTGAATCATTTCTTGAGCATCATATTTGGTGATTGGGGCAACCCGGAAGCTGACATCCTTAAGAACCTCAACAAAAATTCCCCCTAAGCCAAACATGAGAGCAGGACCGAATTGGGGATCTTTTAATGCACCTATAATGACTTCTACTCCCTTGGCAGCAAACTCCTCAACAAAAACTCCCAGGATTCTTGCGTCTTTTTTATGCTTCTTAACACTAGAGATAATACTCTGATAACCGTCTCGAACTGCATCGGCATCTTTGAGATTAATTAGAACTCCCCCTACGTCACTTTTGTGAATGACATCAGGACTTAGAATCTTAAGAACAATTGGATAACCAATTATATTTGCGGCTTTGACAGCGGCGTCTTCAGTTTCAGCAACTTGAAAGATAGTTACAGGTAACTTGTAGAGTTGCATTATTGTTTTAGATTCGTGTTCGAGGAGATAAGTACGGTTTTCTGAACGAGCAGTTGAGATGATATCATCGACTTTCGACATACAGTTCACCGGGTAGCTCATACATCAAGCGATGCCAGATTAAAACCTTTTAGTCGAATAACATTATCTAAACACTTCAAACCCCTCTCCCCTTGTTAAGACATTCGAGATTTGAGAAAATAGAATGTCTAAATTTTCCATATTCATGGCGGACACAGGAACTACATCTAGCCCAGAAAAGATACGCTGGATCGCACTGATTAAGTCACTCGAGAGTTCAATTTGCAATTCGTTTCGTGTTTCCTGAAGCGCGAAAATAAGTTGAGCACTATCATCAAGCCAACTCATTAATTGCTCCAAGTCCTCATCACTAAGAAGGTCTGCTCTCGATAATACATTAAGCTGAGGCAAATTAAAGCGTACTAAAACAGAGGCAGAAAGTAAAAGCGACGAAACCATTCCAGCGGGAGTTTTACCTAATGCAGCGTCAACCAGATAAATGAGCATTTTACTCTCTTCAGCAAGACTTGATACGATAATTGGCCCTGTCTCTCGAAAAGCAAATAATTCAATTTGCCCCGGGGTATCAAATAGCATGAAGTCTACGCCAAGGTCTTTGATTTCCTCTTGAAGATTTTCTAAGTGGGAACTTATTAAATCGATAGAGGCAATCAGCCCACCATTGGGACCTAAGTTATATTTTTCCATGATTCCTTGCAGTGAGACGAAATCTCGAACATCGATATCAGGTCCATAAGGAAGTTGTAAAACACCCGGATCGAGATTTACCGTACCGACACTGATCTTTGAATCTCTAAGCCATTGAGCGAATTGATTCGTGAGAGTTGATTTCCCAGATCCTGCGGTACCAACAAAATAGATTGCGTGCACTTTCTATTTTACACCCCTGGTTTGAAATTTCGAAGCTTTCTTACCAAGTCTTCGGTTTCCTTGAGAGGAGAGAGATAGAGAGGGATTTTTTCAACCTCGGCGATTTTGCATGCCACAGGATCTACTTTTTTGGGTCCATGGAGGATGACAACAGAGGGGCGAACGGCGGGACCTAATCCCATTTGTGATGTTCGAATAGCAACCATTGGTGAGCGACCTGTAGTGACTCGGGTAAAAATTGCTGCACGATGTGGAGTTGCCCCATACAGTTTCAGCATTTGCTCAGGAGTTAATTGAAGAATTGCTCGGAGACTATCAATTGTTGTGTATCCAAAGATTTCACGATCGTGAACGACATCTTGAACAATCGTTTTGCACTCGAGGTGATCGGTAAGTAGTTTTACAGGAATCGCAGCAGAAAACTCTCTTATATCTAAAAGAATATCAGAAGGAATCTCCTGGCCGAGTAACCGGATGAAGGCTTTTACGATTTGGCTTCCTCGGCTTTCATCTATCGATATTAGACTTTCAGCGAATTTTCGAATTGTTTCAACTCGAGGGGATTTCCTCCGACCACTTTCATAATCACTTATCACTGAAGGAGAAATCCCAAGGTGAGCGGCTAATTCATGCTGAGCGACACCAAACTGTTCGCGCCATTTTCGCATGATTCGCCCAGGATTCTCGGCTAAAGTAATTTCGCCAGCTATACTTCGGAGTAAATTTTCGCGTGCGCCTTGCTCCATTGTATCCATAGAATTACCTCCCACCTTAAAGAATCTTTGATGACTCCCTCCCACTATAAATAGTTGAAAGTATAAGACGCGAGGCGAAAGGATTAGGTGGCTTATGATGCAACAGACGTTCCCCACTCTGACTGATTTGATCGTTCTAGCCATTGCGTTCATATGGGTTATTGGTGTTCTGGGTGTGGGAGAAAGCTTACGAAGATGGCGTAAATACCCTCCTGCAATGACACGAAAATTCATTCATCTTTTTGCGGGATTTTCTGTGTTTACAGTTCCCTTTTACACACATGCGTGGGCGGCTATCATCGTGGCAGTTTCTTTTGTAATTCTTATTTTTCTTGCATCCCCAAAAAGCCCAATTAAGAGTCTTAAAACCATGTTCGAGGTAATGGCGCGTGAAGAGGATTACCTTTCAGGTCATATTTGGGGACCTTTTCTTTATGCAATTTCAATAACGATTCTAGTGGCTATTTTCACACTCATTCCTACATTGACTCCTTTATTCGTCCTTGCTGCAATGGCTCTAACTGCCATGTATCTTGGAGATGGAATTGCCCCCATAATAGGAATGAAGTTTGGCAAACATAAGTATACGATTGGTAAATCCACTCGAAGTGTTGAGGGATCCATTGCAGTATTTATTGCATCATTCTTTGGTGCGTGGGTTTGTTGGATCTTTCTAGACTACTTTGCCACGGGTGGTTTCCCAATTTTTAACATCTTCCAGATACTCAGTTTAAGCTTCATCTGTGCCTTGTCCGCAACGATAGTTGAAGGTGTTAGTCCCGCTGGTGCCGATAATATTACGGTTCCGCTTCTAACTGCAGTATTTGTCTTTGCTTGGATTTTGCTGATTTATCCACCAATTATTTCAATCATTTTGTTTTCATAATTGTTAAGGCGTGAAAAGCTAATTCCTGTGTGAATTGCCTAGCCCGCTCCATTGACGATTTATAAGGCTCCGTCGTTCCATATCGTTGAGTTAGTCTCGAAAATCGTTTATTGACTTTATTTAGCCAATCTTGGGGTTGGTTTATTCCTTCCCAATCGTAAACTCCTAGTTTATCAGCAACGCAAACGATTTTTTCTTCCCATGATTGGGGAATAGAATCACGTTTTGGCAATCCCAATGATTCTGCTTCAAATTTTGTAAAACCACCTAAAACGTGTCTTTCAACAATCATTCTAATATCATTAGGATATTGATGTTTGAGTAATAACCGTCCTCCAACGTATCCGTGTGTCACGTCATGGCTTTTGGCTCGACCGATATCATGTAGCAGCCCACCAAGTTCTACAAGGCGCGTATCACATCGGATTTTTGCAGCTATCATAGAAGCAATTTGAACAGCCTTAACTCGAGTCGCCTCAGAATGTCTGAGTATCTGAGGGGCAGAAATAACTGTATAAAGCAGCTTCCGGGCATCAGCAAGAGGGGGAATAACAGTTGACATTGGTTGCGTTTATAGAGTGTTACCATGATTTAATTTTAGACACTTACTAGTTAACTTGTGCAAATGTAAAAGGGGCCATCTTCTATGAAATCGATTAAGGAGCTTTGGGCGCTCGATGAGGCGATTCAGAGGATAGCAGATCAGATTCAGATTATTGAAGAAAAAAGAAATTCTTTTGCATCGATATTACGAGAGGAACGTCTGCATTTGAATCTGCATGAGAATATTCCCATAGCTAAAAAGTATCTATTTGATGATCGACTCGCACACGTCATAAAACCGATTGATCTTACTGGACTACGCGTAGGGGGAGTTGATGGAGGACTCCTTAAGAAGACTCTCCGAGGGATTGAACTTGTAATTACTCGTGCTTGCGCTACAATTTTTGAGTTTACACCATCAAATCGTGTCTCAGTGATTTATTTTCCTGAGAAATCCACTTTACCAACCGTCAAAGCAGAATTGAATCCTATCTCTTGGCGAGAAGCTGATGTAAATGCTTCTCTTGAAAGACTTAGAGCTGAACTTGAACTAGCGATCCGAGTTCAAGACCATCATCCGGTAGAACTCCTTTTGTTAGATGGGTCACTAAGGCCACATATCAGTGATCGGCCGTCAAATCAATCGGTGTTTTCAGCAAAGTATGAACGAATTGCAGCACTTTTTGATGAGCTTTATGAAAAAACTCGTGAAACTGGAACTTTGCTAGCGGGAGTTGTGAAAGATAGTCGAAGCCAACGATTCATTAAGATACTCGGTGAGATTCTCCCACACTTAATAAAACAGCATGATGGCCTGAAATCCTTGTTACGGATGGACTACCGATCAATATTACGAACCAGTTATGATACGGATTTATTTTTCCGAATACTTGAGGTTGGTGAGCGATCACCAATAATTCGATTAAATGAATTAAATCTCGATGACTCGTCGCTGGTAGATGCTGAGCATGCCCCAAATAACAGGAATCTTGTTTGTATTTATCTGCGAACTGCACAATTTGATTATCCTCTAAGAATTGAGATTTTTACTGGTTCTTTCGACCCCGCGCGGATTGTTGAAAAAGTAAGCGCAATGCTCTTCCCCATGTCCTCTAACAATGAGGGATTTGCTCTTCCTACTGTGTTAATTGACGCGGATTCACAGGCACGGCTAATTGAACACGATCTTGACTTTTTATTTACGCAATTAGCAAATCGCATAGGTTATCCTCAGAGCATACTAAAACTCCGCCGGGAAAGGATGCCGTTTCATTAAGATGAGGTGAAAACCGAATGACCCAAGAAACCCTTGGAACTGTTGTCTGCACCGAAGATGGCCCATCGACCGAAAAAATATCCTTTGTTATCGGGAAACGCGATGAACTTGATAATGAAAGCAAGATTCCCGTTCATGTGGGGCAGTATGTTTCTGTTGAAACTGAAGAGGGAAGGGTAATTGCCCATGTCGAACAGGTTTTCAAGACAAATCGCTATTTCTCACAAGTTGATGCCGTGCACGAATTCACACGTCAAGGAAAGCCCTTTGGCGCAATCTTTCCTATCGACCGCTGGGAATATGTATTAGCACAAGCTAGACCCTTGGGGATTTTTGATAAGGGACGGATTCAACGAATTACCTACCCACCGTCACCAGGAGCACTTGTTTCTTCACCAGACTCGAAACTGCTATCAGAGTTCTTGGGATTTTCAAAGGATGGGCTTCATTTAGGTAAGTTACTTTTCCATAATGTTCCTGCTACATTTAATTTAACGAAATTATTTCAGAAACACGTTGCGCTCTTGGCTATGAGCGGCGCAGGAAAAAGTTATGCTGCTGCTGTTATGCTTGAAGAGCTCTTTTCCAGAAAAGCCAGCCAAGGACGTCCAGCTGTTTTAGTTATTGATGTTCATGGAGAATATACTGGATTAGCTGACTCTCCGGAGATGAGAGAAAAAGATGCTAAGGATCGATTAGTAGTTATTCGGAGCCCGTTAGTTGAACTCGCCACACCGACGATGGGCGCGAAGGCCTTTGCGACTTATTCTCCGGATATGGGTACAATCCAAGTTCGAGAATTAACAAGAGTAATTCGAAGCTTGCGTACCATTCGAAAAGGACAACCCTATGATTTAGGGGATTTAATCACAGCCCTAGAAAAAGATCCCTCAATTAACACTCGTACAAGAGAAGCACTCCTTGGATGGTTGGATAACCTGCAAAATCTCAATCTCTTCGGAAAGACTTCAACACCTGAATGGAAGAAGCTAATGAAACCGGGTCATGGAGTTATCCTTGACTTGAGTGAGACCGTCAGCCTGCAAAAGAAACAGATTATCGTCGATGCTATTCTTCGACATTTATTTGACTTACGACGAGATGAAGAAATTCCGCCTACAATTGTATTTCTTGAAGAAAGCCATCAATTCTGCCCGGAAGCGCGACGTGCTCTAGCCTTTTCAAAAGGAATTCTCGAAACTATTGCTCGGGAAGGCCGGAAATACAATCTCTCGTTGTGTGTAATTTCTCAACGCCCTGTTCGACTCTCAACAACGGTTTTGTCACAATGTGGTTCGAACATTTTTCTTCGTATAACCAACCCCTATGATCTGGACCATATTAGAGCCACTTCAGAAAAGATTACAAAAGCGACTCTAACATCAATTTCGAGTCTCAGTGTAGGCGAAGCCTTAGTAGTAGGTCAAGCGACCCGATACCCTGTCTTTATTCAAGTCCGTGAACGGAAAACGAAAGAGACTGCTTTCGGTGAAGATTTCGAAACAGTGGCTAAGAAATTTGAACAGAAGGGAAAAGGCAAAGTCAAATAAGAGTGGTGGGCACGGCGGGATTCAAACCCGCGACCTCCGGCTAACCTAGGCTTCGCAAACGAATGTTCGGAGCGACTCCATATAAGGCATACACACTCCACGCGTCAAGCGTGGTAGTTCGGCGCTCCATCAGGCTAAGCCACGTGCCCTTAAGGAATTTGAGATAATTAACTGTGGCTTAAATGTGTTGGCACACCTACTCATCTTGCACACGAAATGCAAAAAGAATTCTGTCATCCTCAAATTTGAGTGTGCCTTGACCTTTTCCTTTTATGCTTGGCAGCTCATCTTTAATTTCGAACGTTGTTGCGCCTACTTTTGAGGCAATTGAATCACTAGTACTTTTGATTGCTCTTTGTAATTCTGTTGACTTAGTCGCTACTAGAAGATGAATGCGTTGTGTAACATGCAACCCCTCTTTTTTCCGAGTTGATTGGATTTGTCGAATTAAATCCCTTGCAAGACGCTCTGCTTTGATTTCCGGAGTTACAGAAATATCAAGATACACTGTGGCAAATGGAAGTTCCTTCTTCAGTAAAGAAGCGCCAGTAACTTTTTTCTGGATTTCAACAGTTTTAACATTAGTTTGGCTTGCAACAACATTATCAAAATGATCTAGCTGAAATTCTTTCTTGGAGGGCACAATAACTAACCGTTGGCATGGCCAACGGAGTTTTATTCCTGCTTCTTGTCGGGCATACTGAACTGCTTCAACAATTTCAGAAACCCATTCCATTTCTTGACTTAACTGTTCATTTATTAGCTTCTCATCTACAATTGGCCAAGAAAGCATGTGAACACTTAGAGGGGCATCTGGCTCAACAGAACGAATTAGTGATTGATACATTTTTTCTGTCAGAAATGGTAAAACCGGAGCTAACACAGCAAGGAGAGCTCGCAGGACCTGGTAGAGTGTATTAAACGCAGCTGTTTTGGTTTCATCTTGCGAGCTAACCCAAGTTCGTGGGCGTATGAGTTTGATATACCATCGACTCAAATCTTGCACAATGAAATCTTCCATGAGTCGGGGGACATATGGCAGCTCATATTTCTCAAGTCGGGTTGTTACTTGCTGAATAAGCAAATTTAGTTGGGAAAGAATCCATCGATCTTCGTTTTGTAAATCCTTCAGATTCAGTGGGCGGGATATTGGGCTGTAATTTGCTGCTTTCATGAATGTGGTTGCGAAAACGTAGACATTCCATAGAATCGATAAGCTTCGTCGTGTATCTTCGATATCTTTCCAAAGAAAATGCATATCTTCTCCTGGACCAGTACTTTTGATGCTGTAAAGACGAAGAGTTTCTGCTCCAACTTTTTCAACAATTTCTTCAGGGAGCGCTCCAATACCCTTCGATTTGGACATGGGTCTCCCTTGTTCGTCGGTTGTAAACCCATGCATATACACGTTTTTGTAAGGTGGTCGGTTTGCTACTAGCATTGTTGAATTGAAGAGCGTGTTGAACCAATTACTGATTTGATCTTTGCCTTCGATCACAAATTCTGCAGTCTCCCAGTTATCAAAGTCTTTCGTACCATAGGTTGCCCAACGCGTCGCCCAAGGCGCAACACCGCTGTCTAACCATACATCAAGAACATCTCGAACTCTTGACATTGTGCCTTTACATTTCGTACAAGTCCAAGTTAACTCATCGACCCAGGGCCGATGTAGGTTATCCAGCGTTTTATTGGTCTTTTTCGTTAATTCATCTGCGCTACCAATAACCTCTAAGTTGTCGCATTTATCACAGGCCCAGATAGGTAAGGGTGCACCCCAATAGCGTTGACGAGAAATACACCAATCCCGTAGATTCTGAACCCAATTGCGAAACCAAGTATGGCCAGCCCAATCAGGAACCCATTGGACAGCCTCGTTCTCTTTGATGATATCATCGCGAAGATCACTAACACGAAGAAACCACTGGTCCGTCGCAAGGTAGACTAGCGGGCTGTGGCATCGCCAGCAATAGGCATATTCGTGTTCAATTGTTCCCTGATAAACTAAGAGATTCTTACGTCTTAGATCATCAAGAATAACTTCGTTAGCTTTCTGAATCTTCATACCGGCATATTTTCCACCTTCATCGGAGAAAGTGCCAGAGAAAGTTACAGGACAAAAAATCGGTATTCCCTCCTTTTCTCCGACTTCGAAGTCTTGGGGGCCGTGCCCGGGAGCCATGTGAACAAGACCAGTTCCTTGCTCCAATGTTACATATTCATCGCTTAACACAATAGAATGGACTTTCTCTGATTCTTGATGGAATTCAGCCTGTCGAGGGATTTCCTCTTCCAACGGATGTTTATAACGGAGTCCCTCAAGCTTTGTACCCTTCAACACTTCGAGAATTTCATAATCCTTGCCCAGTAGTCCCTGAAGAATGATATTCGCTAGGCCTTTAGCCAGCAGCCATATTTCCTCATCAACTCGAACACGAACATAGTCGAATTCTGGATTTACCATTACTCCCATATTGGCAGGAATAGTCCAAGGTGTTGTTGTCCAGATGACAATATACTCATTTTTTCGACCAACTATGGGGAACTTAACCCAAATCGAATAATCTTCTATGGTGTGGTATTCATGCTCGCGTTTTGCTAGGGCTGTTTCACAACGAATACAACAGTCAATTGATCGTAGTCCGCGATATAAGAAACCCTGCTCATGAGCTTTTTTCATTAGAAACCAAGTACCTTCTATGTAGGGATTATCGATTGTACGATAAGGATGATTCCAGTCCATCCAGACACCCAATCGTTTGAATTGCGCGGTCATCCGGTTTAGATTCGAAAGGGCAAAATCCTGACACCGCTGAATGAATTTATCGACACCGATGGTTGTTTCAATATCTAACTTTGATTTCACACCGAGTTCTTTCTCAACATGAACTTCAATTGGTAAACCGTGCATGTCAAATCCGGGTGTATCAACGACCCGAAACCCTTTCATGCGTTTAAATCGTAGAACAAGGTCTTTCATAATCTTGTTCCAAGCTGTTCCGAGATGAATTGCACCTGTTGTATATGGTGGACCATCTAGAAACTGGAAAACGGCTTGATCACGAAGCTGATCTGTGAGTTTAGCATATACCTGATTCTTCTCCCAGAATTGAAGTATTTCCTCTTCAAGAGAGAGCAGATCAAATTTCTTTGGAAGTTCTGTAACTGGCATTGTCAACCTGTGCTCCGATAAGTTCCTAGCGTACGCCTACCAGCCTTCAGCTGCATAAAAATCATTGGGCGAAATTAATTACCCACCCCTAAAAGCCCATGATGAACGAAACCAATATATGCTTACAAACGTAAGTCAGACAAACCGAGCTCTCGCTAGGAGCAAGGTTAAATGAGTATGCAACAACGCCAGTATGTTCTCAAAGTCTGTGTCGTCGGTGATGGTGCTGTAGGAAAAACCAGCCTTATCATCCGCTATACCGAAGGTCACTTTCGAGAATCTTACATCATGACAGTTGGAACATCTTTCGCAGTGAAGGAGTTAACTTTTGGTGACACTTTGGTCCGTTTACAACTTTGGGATCTGGCGGGGCAACCACATTTTAGTTCGGTTCGTCCAGTTTTTTATCGTGGGGCTGCAGGTATTATTTTGGTATATGATGTAACGCGTCGTTCGACATTTGATGCGATTCCGGCATGGTATACTGAGGTTTCACAGGTTACCGGGAATGTGCCAACTGTGCTGCTGGCGAACAAAGTGGATTTGGTAGACCAAAGCCAAACAACAACAGAGGAAGGTATGGCATACGCTCAACAACTTGGGTGGGGGTACTTTGAGACTAGTGCGAAGGAAGGTAAAGGTGTTACCGATGCCTTTCGGCAAATCGCCTGGTCATGTATTAGCTAGCCTTCGTCTGATTCCGAATTCATTATGAAATCAGTTAATTTGTGTGAGCTAGTCTGATGCAGATAGATTGCGCATTGTTGTGGTTCAATTTTGCGATATTCCAGACCAAGTTGTTCTAGGAGTGCAAAAGTGCCTTTAGTAAGACTTGGAGCGACAAGTATTCCTCGGATGCCTGCATTTTCTTCTCCCTGAAAGCTTTTGAGATAACCATGAAGTTGGTGCACTGCTTCGCTATCTGCTCGTCGGCGCTTTACCTCGATTATCACTAAATGTTCATCACTATCGCGAGCAAATATGTCAATGAACCCAGGCGCGACTTGTCGTTCCCGAACAATGGTTCGGAGACCAGGCTCAATGAGTTCAGGGTGGGCACTAAGAACCTTTTGCATTTCGTCTTCAGTTAGATACATGGTGAATTCACCAGGATCATCTAGCAGGCTAGCGCTAAGCATTGTGAGAGAGGAAAATTCAATACGAACAGTTTCACGGGGTTTAGCACGATTAGCATAAAGAATGAGTGTATCTTCCTCGCAGGTGACTTTCATTGTTGCGCCAGGTGGCTGCCAATTCAATGGTTCTACCCCACTTTCCTTATGAACTAGTATCGTACCATCTCGTTTTAAGAGAACGAGACGTTCTCCTTCAGTGAGAATTGAACGGGCTCGTCCCTGATACTCAACAAAACAGACGCCAATAATTTGTATGAAACGTTTTTGCGAAATAGCATCTTGGATTAGGATGCTGGCTTCTTCAAGAGATGGAGATTTGAGTAGCCATATCTTGTCATCAATAGAGAACTGGGGTTTAGACAAATTCTTTCCCATCGAAGTCATTCCATAATTCTAAATAAGTATTCACTCTAAGTAAGAGGTTGTGCGAAAAGTTCGATTGTATGACGAGTCGGCGCCTACTTACCATAATCGGTATCTTCACATTCAAAGGCGAAAATATCAAGCAATCGTGCCATTTCTACAAGAAGGCCCAATTATCGATATAGGAGTGGGAACTGGAATTGGATTGTCTACATTGTTAGATCTTTCTTTGGTTGTAGGTGTTGATGGGTCAATTGAAATGCTTGGATTGGCTGTTAAACGGGAGAATGAGTGGAAACACCTTTCGTTTCTGGTGTGTTTTGTGTGTGCTGTTGCAGAAGCTCTGCCGTTTAGGGCAGGTTGTGTCCCCACTGTGATTAGTATTACAATGCTTCAAAATTT
Source organism: Promethearchaeota archaeon (assembly GCA_048939595.1). GTDB lineage: Archaea > Asgardarchaeota > Hermodarchaeia > Hermodarchaeales > Hermodarchaeaceae > Hermodarchaeum. The sequence continues at coordinate 39,367 of JBHLPI010000003.1, forward strand.
AGCAAATGTACGTTTGGGTCTTGGAGAGCTAATCCGGATTCTTCAAAAAGAGGGAAAGCTTGCAGTGACAAGCCTTTCGAGAATTCTGCCTCTGCAGAAAATTGAAGCTGGGCTTAAAGTGAACTATACTCTAGTTAAAAGATTTGAAAGCCTTGCAGAGGAGGATGATGGATTGCTTATACAGTTATCATGAGTAAAATCCTTTTTACTTTAATTGGCTGCCCATATGACCGTTATCTTTAAGTGGCATTCAACAATTAGCAGAACTACTCTCGAGGTTGAAAACCGTGGAGAACCAGCCAATCAAGATTTTACAAAAAGCAGCTAGTAACCTAGTTTTAATCAAACTTAAAGACGGAAAAGAATACCGAGGTCGGCTCAAAGAAATTGACATGTATATGAATCTCGTATTGGAAGGGGCCGAGGAATTAATGGATGGAAACCCAACAGCAAAATTTGGTGAGGTTCTCATCCGAGGGAATAATATTCTGTACATAAAGCCAGATCTGACCCAAATCATTTGGGAAAATAAAGAATAGCAACTCTATTTTCGTTTAGATTCTTGATTTCGTCTCTCTTCGCGGTATTCGTTAATAAGACGTTCTAAGGAGTTTGCAGCTTCTTCGTGTTCTGAAATCTTATGGAGTTTTTGCCATCGACTAATTTCTGTTTCCAGCTCCTCAATATTTACCACTGCAAACTCATCCACCATAGTGATTCGAAGTTTTGATGCATCGAGAACGGGAATTTGAGCAGATGTAAATTGCTCGAGAGCTAAATGCGACATGATTCCTCTTGAGATGATAACCTGAACACCAAATTGGATTAATTGATCTGCAGTTGAGCTACCACCCCCACTTGGATCTTGTATCAATACAAGTTTTCGTCTCTTTCTCGTATACCGTGTTCTTAACCGTCTAATCTCTTCTTGAGAAAAGTGTGGTAATACTAGGAGTGGTTGAACTTCACCCCGATTTTCAAGTTGCCGCATAAGTTTCAGATTTGAAATTATTTGTTCAGCTGCGTGTAATCTCGTATTTGTTTTCTGAATTGATGTCTGTAGGCGTGCTATTTCTGAATTCTTTCTTTGAATTAATTCATCACGTCGTTGTTCCCGTTGTTCAGCAATAAGTATTCGATTCAATTGACGTTTAGTTTGTTGGTACTCTTTCTCAAGGTCCTTTAACGCTTCTTGGGATTGATGCAGCTTTGACTTTTCGAATTCTAGCTGACGCTGAAGAGAGTCGACTTGGCGGCGTAATTGAGAATTTATATTCTGGAGACTTTCAAGCGTTGGTTCTGTATCTCTTTTTGAAGATGAGTGTATTATTGGCGTTTCTGTGGCTATTTCGTTTTCTGAAATAACTGATTTTTCCAAAGCCTCGCTGATTGATCCGTTCTGTATGACTATCTTCACCGCTTCTGTCAAATCGCATTTTTGTTCCATGTTAGCAATTCGAGCTTTCAACAAGTCAATTCTTTGCCCATAAACTTGAAAGGCACTGGCTATTGCCGCTAAAGCATCACGTTGATGAGCGTTTCGAGGTTGTATCTTCGAGTCCTCAGCAAAAGCTTTTGCTAGCTTTCGTTTTTCGACTACTGATAACAGTCGTTCAGGGACAAAAAGATGAGTTTGCAGAGTAGTACTTAGCTTCTCAATGAAGCTTGGTGCAGGAGAAACATCAGAAGCTATTAGTACTGGTTTTCCGTACTCAACCAGAAGTCTAATAACATCTCCTCTTGATAGCCCCCGACCACTATGAAGCGCAAGTAATCGTCCATTAATATCAGCGATTGCAATTCCAACTGTTGTCCCAGCATCCACACCGATTACAAGTAAACGACGAACGTCATATTGGTCCTTCATAAGTTTCTCTTGCTGATACAATATTGTCCGATGCTTAACAGGAGAAATTCGAACAGCAACACCTGCGATCCGGTTAATTTCTGGATGTACAATTTTACTCACATTGTCATATGACTCATAAATGTGAATTAGGCAACGAGAGAGCCCATAGGCTGTACGTGTCTCGAATTGATCATAATCAATGTGGGCTTTCCTGATTTTTTCAATTATACTTCGTGCAACTTGTTGAATTGCTCCGTGCATTCGTCTTTGAAAACGAGCTTGGGAAAAACCACCAGGACCGATGTTACGAGCCCGTGAAACAGTAACACGTGTTTCTCGTGCTAAGACGGAAACTTCCGTTCCAATCCCTATCGCAGCGAGTTGAACAATTAACTTCGCTGTTTCTTCAGCCTCCGGGTGACTGTTTACTTTGAGCCCCTGTCTCTTTGCTAGCTTTGTTAGTGATGTCATGCCATGTATTGGAGATCCTGTTACCTGGATAATTCGGGTTTTTGATGGAATTTTCGAGAGAAAATCAATAACCCCCTTCTCTGTGGAAGCTAGTTCAAAGAGATTATCAGTAGCAAGTATTTCCGGTTTGATTCGACGAATTTGCTTTAACATTTCGGTGCGAGTTATTGGGCTCTTAACCTCTAAACGCCCCTCATTTGAAGCAGCCAAAGCATATCGAGGTGATTTTCGTGCTAAAGAGGAGCTTTGTGGAAGAATGTCGAACCCCATTATTAATGGCGGATTTGGTTTAGTCATTCTTTCTCTTCCTTCGTGAACTGGCGATTATTGTCTCAAGAATTTCATTAACGTCATATTGAAGACGAAATCTACGTCTGAAGAAGGTAGCTACATTCGTGATATCACGCTTGAGTAACCATAAAGCGTTGGGATGTGTTAAAGGCTGCCATTGTGGCCAATCGAAGAGAATTATTTGACCTCCTTCATCGACAAAGATGTTGTATTCACTTAAATCGCCATGAATTATTTCAGCTTCTACGTAGGCAAGTCTTATTTGCTGGACTATCCTTTCGAAAACATTCTGTGGTTCTTTGAAGTCCATAATATCTAGGAGTAGGTGACCTGATATCTTTGACATTACGATTACATGGCGGTTAACAGCTAGGGGATTAGGAACCTTGCCTCCTACGTTCTTAAGTTTCTTAAGGGCTGCAAATTCACGGGTTGCAGCGCGTTTACTCAAATCCATCCACGAATAGGTCGGCTCCTCTTTCATTGTTCTTAGTCGACGAACACTTCGAAAGCTTGATCGTCCCCACCGGAGAAATTTCACAGCAACTTCGTTATCTTGAGCATCAAGCGCACGGTAAACAGTGGCCTCTTTACCTTCCCCATAAGGTTGTCCTAAAGAAAGAATGACATCTTTTTGAGCTAGGTCATAAAGTGCTAAAGCATCGTATCCCATTTGAGAGAGCCGGTAACCAAGATACCGTTTCTTCCTTCTTTGAACTAAACCTCGTTTATTCAGTTGGCTAAGAATGAACCGTACATCTTCTGCATCAATTGTAATTTTTTTCTGAATCTCCTCTGGAGGAACATATTCAAAACGGTGAGCTATCTCTTCAAGTGATTGAAGAACCTGAATTTCTTCCGATTGGATCTCAGGGAGAGTCTTAGCCAGTCGATGCACATTGATCACATGAAGTTCTTTATTACCACGAAAAAAGCTATTGGCACATTCTGATAAAAAACATGATTCTTTTCAAGCGACTTTAATGAGCTCCGATAATTCGCATCCGAATCTAATGAAGAAAACTTCGTTAAGGTGATTAAATGTTTAGATAACTCACCGCTTAATTAAATTGGGAAACGTATATTAGGGAGAGCCTATGAATTGCCTACTGACTCATCAAATCGCTGCGGTGGGAGTCCATTAAATTGAATGAACGATTCGAAGTACCTGATGAAGAGGTGCCACGTGTGGCCAAAGCGCTTTCCAGCAAAACGAGGTGGAACATCATTTCTCTTCTTCGTGACAAGAGTATGGATGTGAGCCGTATCGCAAAAGCGCTAAAACAGACTGAAGCAAATATTTCTGCTCAGGTGAAAATTCTTGAACAGGCTGGACTGATAAAAAGCCACTATGAACCAGGGGAGCATGGAGTCCGGAAGGTCTGCGAACCAGCTGTAAAGCAGATTGTTATTACTGCAATCTAGAACCACGCTCACATCTTATTTTCGAACAGTTATTTTTCTAGCCGCTGGGCGTACATTTATATGCTAATCGAAACACTGCTCAACTTCTCCCGTGAATGAAAGCACTAAACAAAGAGATGGTGATAGAAGCTTGTCAACAAGTAACTCTCGTTTTCGGATCCTTCTTAGTCGATTTGGCACGTTATTGGAATCGGTTTTCATCTTTATCTTGTTACTTAGTGGCATCGGCGTTGTCTTTATTGGAAAAATCACGGGCTTTCTTGAAGCTGGAATAATCCTTCTCACATTTGGACTTGCAGTCCAAGTGGTTGCCTTCATAATTCTTGGATTATATGCATACCTCCGGTTTTTGCGCAGCACAATCACCGCACAGTAGTCTATCATTATTTATGAGTAGTTTAAGTAATGAATAAGCAATATGCTTGAGGGTAGCCGTTGGACTTCTTTCTTGGAATCACTACAGCAACTTTCGTTGTTATTCTTCTAGTGATTGCATCTATTCAGGATTACCAAACAAAAGAAGTCACTAATTGGGTTTGGCTCGTTGGACTTTTTGTTTCACCAATCACGATTATTCGTATAGCGTTCACTGGATTGTGGTTGGTTTATGGGTTTCAGATTTTGATAGCATTTATAATGGTAATATTTGGATTTCGATTTGGATTTTTAGGTGGAGCAGATGGGAAAGCGATACTAATGATTTCTTTACTATATCCTTGGATCATTCTCGAGCCACTTTGGCTCTTAGTAGCGCCTTTGAGCATTCTACTTGGAGGATTCGTTTTGCTCGGAGTCCACAGCCTATGGCTTATAATGCGAAACTTCTTGGTTTGGAAAAGGTTAGCAAAGTCTAGTACCATACTTCGTAAACCAGAAAGGAAGACTTATTGGCTGAACCGTTCCCTTTCTGAGCTGCACGCACAAGAAGAACAATGGAACATGGTTGAAGTTCCGTTGATCCTCTATTTCTGCATAGTATTCGTTAGTTTACTAATTCTGACCACTTTGTTGTGAGTTGGTTCGTAGGGATTAGAGTTCGCCACCAGGCATTACGACTAGCCCAGAACTACTGATTTCAAAGGGGAACCGTTTTAGGCTATGGCCTGTTTGCCGCATCTTTCGAACAACAAGACTGCGACGTAATTCCCGATCTTGTTCTGTTAGTGAGAGAATGATAAGGCCTTGAGCAATGAATTCTTCAACCCCATACCTGCTAAATCCAGTTGAGCCTTCTGCTACTTCAGAGGTCATGATTGATGTTGCCCCCAGCTCGCGTAAAAGACTAGATAACTTGAAAATAGCATTTCTCACTGCAGCTATTCCTTCAAAACGGATACCGAGACCAGATACCGAATCGATGACAATGCGTCGTGCATTGATTCGCTTTGTTACTCGATAGATTTCTTGTGCAAGTGCATTGATGTCAAGTCCTGTTCGAATTGCGTGTGGTTCTGTGGTTGGTAGCCCCGCTTTACTTGAAGCCGCGTCAACGATGATGAGTTTTTCTTCTTCCTGCAATTTCTCAAAGTTCCATCCGAATCGCGTTGCTTCGTGGCGCAACTCTTTTGGTCGTTCTTCTAAGGTAACAAACACACCGTTGTCACCATATTTCATTGCACCCGAATACAGAAACTGCATGCAGAAGATTGTTTTTCCAGTGCCAGCCCCTCCTGAGACGAGCACGTTACTTCCAGGGATGAATCCTCCATGCAGGATGCCGTCTAACCCTGGAATTCCAGTCTTCACCCTTTCCGATGTCTCAGACATCATCTTTTTCCTCCGATATGATTATAGGCAAGCCTGTGCCAATTAGGCTATCACCTTTTGTTGGTTGTTTCAAAAACCATAACTTTGCATCGACAACATCCGGGTTGTCTTTTAATCTATCAAAAATTTCTTCAAGATCCGTTGTCCGTTTACCGAGAATAATCGTAAAGATTCCGGTTTCTGTTTCATTCAGAGCAAGAAATATGACGTTCGGTCGGCTTTCAAGTTCTGCTTTAATTTTCTGGGTGTGCTCTATTGTAATATCACGTAAAATATGTCCACCAATTTCAATGAACATTACACCCGAGACAGTATAACCCAGCATCTCTTGATCTATGCTCACAGTGAACCGTTTTATTACTCCAGCTTGCTGGAGTTTTCGAATACGAAATAGAATGGTTGTATCTGGGATGTTTTGATTCATCACTTTGGATAAGGTTCTAGCGATTTGTGTATATTTTGCTCGCCCATCATTTTGGAGTAGAGAGAGGATGTGTAAATCCTTGTCATCCAGTTTCACTTAACTCCCTCGAGGATAAAATGCATAAAACGCCACTAGGAATGGTCACCTATTAAGGTTTCCTCAAAATGCTATGATATTTTAGACGAAATCCTTAATGAAATTCAAGGAGGTAACATCGAATAATAATAGGTGAAATTAAATGCCAAGAACCAAATTACCAGGAAAATTAAGGCACCAGTTCCCAGACCTTTCATTAGCCCCTTCCCGTGCCCACCGATTTCTTTAGGATCCACGCCAAGAATATAGATTGGAATTAAATAGGACACTACAACCAAGATGATGCCAACAAGAAAGCCCACCCACCCCAAGAGACCCGAAAGGTTAAAGGCTAAGGCAATTGCTGCACCAATAAGGCCGAAAATGAGCCGGGTATAATAAATCAAATCTTCAGGAGTTATGCGATTACGCCAGAATTGGTTCCATGGTAATGGTTCTTCGGGAAGGGACTTTTTAGACAATGGTGAGCCTCCGTGAATTCGAGTATGTCAGCTTCTGATGTTTTTGTGATGCTTCGTGAAATCAAGGATATATTAATCGGGAGATGGATTCTGAATATTTATCAACTTAACGGTACGCTGCTTTTTAAATTCAGTTCTGATTCACCAAATAAAATCTGGTTATTAATTGAGCCTGGAAAGCGAATGCACCTCACTTCACTCACTTATGAGAGGGAGGCAAAACTCCGCTCGTTTTGTAAAGCACTCCGAACGCAGTTACGTAATCATAAAGTCTCAGACATCGAGCAACACGACTTTGATAGGGTAGTCTATCTTCGAGCAGGACCCGAAGAAAATCGTTTCACATTAGTCATCGAGCTCTTTGGGGGTGGAAATGCGATATTACTCGATCCCCAGAACAGAATAATTTCAGCAATGACCTTTCGCCGTATGAGAGACCGAGATATCGTTCGAGGAGCACCATTTCAGTTTCCACCACTCAGAGCCATGGATCCTCGTGACATTTCAAAGGAAACCTTGGATGAGATATTGGACCAATCAGATCATGACTTAATTCGCACATTAGCACGGAACTTGAATATGAGTGGAGTAACCGTTGAAGAAATACTAGCAACTGCTAAACTTGAACCAACATCAATAGCTTCAGGTCTAAATGCGAAAAAGAGGAAAACTCTCCAAATCGCATTGAAGAGATATTTCCGTACTCTAGCAAAAGAACCCTTGAGTCCACAAATTATCTTTAACGAAGCTGATGAACCTGTTCGGGTTGTTCCCCTTTCAAGTGCTGTCCATCAAAATGCGAAGACTAAGAAATTTGATAGTTTTAATGAAGCACTTGATGAGTTTTATTCTTCACACACCGAAGATAATGCGGTTGACCTTGTCGAGAATAAGTATCAACAGGAGTTGGCAAAACTCCAACGATTACGAAATCAACAACAAGAACACCTCGATACAATGCAAGCTCGTGCGGCTCAAAGCCGCGAATCTGCTAATGCGATTCACCAAAATCTCCCAATTGTTGAAGAACTTCTATCAACAATTCAAAAAGCCCGTCGACAGAATATTTCATGGCTTGAGATTTCTGAACGTCTAGAAGAAGGGAGGCGTAAGGAAATCCCCGCAGCGATGATTTTTCGGAAAGTAGATCAGCATTCAGGACGAGTTCATATTCAATTTGATGAAGTAACTGTAACAATAGATATTCGATTATCTGCAGCTGATAACGCGAATCAATTATTCCAACGCAGCAAGCAATTGGAGAAGAAAGTCAAAGGTGCAGCAATAGCAATAGAAGACACGGAAACAAAAATCGCTAAGCTTTACGAGAAACGGCAAGAAGAATTGATACAAGTAGCCACGGAGAAACCAGTTCTCCGGCGAAAGAAGCATTGGTATGAAAAGTTCCGGTGGTTTCGAACATCAAATGGCACACTCGTTTTGGGAGGCCGCGATGCAGGAAGTAATCAGCAATTAATCCGCAAATATCTTGAAGACTCCGATTTATTTTTCCACGCAGATTTTGCGGGAGCTCCTATCGTAATTGTAAAAACTGAAAGGCAAAAAATCACAGAGCTTGAGTTACAGGAGATTGCGTCTTTTGCTGTCAGTTATTCACGTGCGTGGAAAGCAGGATGGAGTACAGCGGATACATATTGGGTTAGCAGTGACCAAGTCTCTTTAAGCGCACCGTCCGGAGAGTTTCTTCCAAAGGGTTCGGTTATGGTTCGTGGGGAAAGAAACTATGTTCGGAATGCACCAGTAGGTATTGCCGTGGGCGTTGTGGTTGAAGATGATTTTCCAATTATAATTGCGGGTCCTGAGTCATCAATTCAAAGGCAGACAGATGTGTTTACGAAGTTGATTCCTGGAAAAATGAAGGTTTCAGATGCCGCGAAGCGTTTACGTAAGCAGTTTGCGGATCAGGTCTCTGAGTCGATAAAAGCAGAAGTTCAGGCTTTGAGTATTGATGAAATTATCGCTGTATTGCCTCCTGGTTCCGTCGACTTTGTAAGCGAATAAATAACCAAATTTATACATCAAATGTAAGAGCCAAACTATTTTGAAGTGAATTATTGAATATAATATTCAAAGGTGAGATAGGTGCAAGTAGAGAAAGTTATGGCTACTCCAGTAAAGACCATCGATAAGGATCAAACAGTACCTGTCGCGTTAGAAATTATGGAGAAATTAGGTATATCCGCGATTCCGGTAACCGAAGAAAATAGGCTAATCGGATTAATCACAGAACTGGATATAGTTGATCGATTAGGATCCACACGTGCTGGAAAATTATCACCAGCGAGTATCCACATCAGCTCAGTTATGGAGTTAAACCCCGAAGTTGTTGAACCAACAACAGATATGTTTGAAGCAGCTAAGAGGCTCTTCAAGCGTAAGGAGAGAGCCTTAACAGTGGTAGAAGACAACGAGATTGTTGGAATAATTACAAATACCCATTTCGTTCGGCAATGTCAGGAGATTGACAATATTAGTGTAGGTGATCTCCAACTAGAAAAACCAATTAGCGTAGCGCTATCTGATCGCGTAGTTCATGCTCGTCAGGTTTTATTAGCTGAGAACTTACCAGGGTTACCTGTTTTTGACGAAGGAAATGTAGTAGGATTAGTTACAAAGAAACGTTTAGCCCTTGGATTTGCGGCATTTCGACGCGAAATCCCTGCAAAGTATCAAAGTACGAGATTACGCGATTTTCTAGTTTCCAACATTCTTACTCGAACTGAGCAAACAACAAGACCTTCCATGAAAGTTAGTGAAGCAGCTGACCTGCTTCTTCGAGAGCACCAACATCTTTTACCCGTTATGAAAAAAGAACAAATGGAGAATATTCTGATTAGACGTAATCTCGTCCAATTGGTAGCTAATCGATTTATCCCTCAGAATAAAACCTGAGCCATTTGGAGGCTCATGAATTGTCACGACTACTCAGTTTGGAGGAAGGAATCACCCTTACTCAATTTGCTAGAAGCGTGATTGAAAGCTTTATTCGAACAAAGCAACCCGCGCCTCTTTCAGAAAATCTAACAGAAACTTTACTTGAACCTCGTGGCGTCTTTGTTACATTAAAAAGGCGTAGGTCAATTAACAAAGCAGAATGGGATTTAAGAGGATGTATTGGCCATTTGCAGCCGAGCCCAGGTAGTTACCAACAGTCATTATCACTTATCGAGGCAACTCAACGGGCTGCATTGGGCTCTGCCTTTGATGACCCAAGGTTCCCTTCTGTTCAGGAGTATGAACTCAACTCAATCTTGGTTGAAGTCAGCGTTCTAACGCAACCTGAAGAAATTATTTCTGAAGATCGAACAAAACTTTCGAAACATGTTAACGTTGGGAAAGATGGGCTAATCATCCATGGAAAGGGCTGGCATCGAGGGCTGCTTCTTCCGCAAGTGGCGCCAGAGCAAGGTTGGAATGCTGAGGAGTTTTTACAAGGTTGTTGTCAGAAAGCAGGATTACCACCTTCCTGTTTTCTAGACTTAGATGTTAGAATTTTCAAGTTTCAAGCACAGATTTTTGCGGAGACCTCACCTAACGGCGAAATCATAGAACGAAAATTGTAGATTATTTTGATTCTGATAATAGTGGCGGAGTGTTGTTGACTTCATCTAAGATCATGAGCGTGTTAATACTCGTGATATCAGAGATTTTTGAAAGTGATTTATGTAAGAGTGTGGTAAAATCAGAAACTCCGCTTGCTAATAGTCGTACAACCAAATCAACATTACCAGCAGTTTTAGTGATAGACAAAATCTGAGGAATCTTTTGAAGTTGCCTTGTAACAGTTTCAGCTTTACCATGTTCAGTGCGGATAAGAAGTAAAGATTGGATTGGCCACCCGATTTTTACCCAGTCAAGTTCAGCTCCAAGCTTTGTAATTATCCCTCGGGAAATAAGACTGTTAATTCGATTTCGTGCGGCAGTTGCACTAAGACTAACACTACGTCCAAGCTCAGAGAATGATATTCTAGAATTAGATTGAAGAACCTGGAGAATCTGTAAATCCACTTCGTCTAACATGGAGAAGGGCTCCCTTGAAATAGGGCTTAGGCTTCATGACTTAAAAGCCTAGTCGCCAACAAACCAATAGATGTCTATCCTCGACAAAATTCGCATTCAAAGTCTAGGTCAAATCCGACCAACCAAGTCTGATGTGAAAAAGGCATACACTGTTTTTAATAAAGTGCGTCATACTTTACGCCAAGAAACTGAAACAAAGAAAATCGAAGTCACATTTATTGAGCTAGAGGGCTCAGCCGGACGAAAACAAACTCAGCTTAAAGGGCAGAATGAACTTGATGTATTCGTAGGATTACCAGTAGCAAATTTATCGAAATCAACAACAAAGAAGAGTTTCCCTAAATCTGTAATCAGAAGATACTTGAAAACAATGGTAGAGACAATCGCGCTTCCCGCGATGAAACGAATACAACCATCAGAAATTCAGGTCGCATACGCAGAACATCCATACCTTATTTCGCAAATTGGAGATTACAGGGTCGACGTTGTGTTCTGTTTCGATTTAACCCAAGAATATATCCTCAAAAATGGCCCAATCACTGCTGTCGATCGTACACCACATCATTCAAAATTCGTTCAAAAACACCTAACCACAAATCAACGCGATGAAGTACGCCTTCTAAAAGCCTTTTTTCAATCAGTGTTTGCTTATGGAGATTCAAGCCCGGTAGGAAGAAGTGGATTTACAGGTTTCAGTACAGAAATGCTAATCTTTCACATGAAATCACTTGAATTTGCTTTAGAATACTTAACACACCATATCCCGCAACCGCTTGATTATTTCAATCGAACGCCTAAAGTTATCCAACAGCAATTTCCACAGGATTTCTTTTTTATCTCAGACCCGATTGATCCTAACCGAAACATCGTATCAAGTGTTTCACATCGCGCATATCGGTATACAACACAGAGGGCAAAAGAATTTCTCAAAACTCCATCATTGAATGTCTTTGAAAGAAAGCCTGTACCAATTTTATCAAATACAGAAATGAAGCAGTTTGAACCAAATTACTTCGTAATTGAGTTTGAGGATCTGACAGGGTGGCATTACACAAAGACTCGTGATAAACTTTACAGGCTTTTTGCTAAGCTTTCAAAATTCCTAAAAAATGAACCAACAGGAGAACCACGATTTGGAGGAGTAATCTTCGAGGAGCTTTTCCAGAAGAATGTCTTTGCGGTGGCACTCTTTATTGAGAAAATTCAGATAAGTCAGTCGTATACAAGGGCAGGACCTCCTGAGAACTACGTTGAGGGTTGTAAACAATTTCTAAAGAGACATCCCCGTGCAATTTTGAAAAACGGTCGTTATTATATAACTGTCAGTAGAGAATTCACGGACGCCGATAAGGCAATCCGCGATTTTCTCCTTAAGAATCAAATCTCTCCTAGGGTTCGGATTATCGAAATCAGTAGAAATGGATCCTTAAATCTTGGAAAACAGGCTCTATGGATTCTTATTCATGCTGTACAGCCATTTTCTAAACTTGACTAGATTTGCCAATCAAAAATTAAGAACTACTTCGGACTTCAAAAACGTGAATGGTCTGTTCAGTTTTCTTTTGAAGAGGAGCTTCAAAGAATGCAACCATGTCATCTCCACTTCTTTTCGAAAGCTCCTTGTTATTTAAGGCAACTAGCCTAATAGCACCATATGCATACTCAAAGAGACCCATAACCGAAGAGATATGATTATCTGGGCTTATTAACCCGACAACAAAATATTTTGATGGAAGTTTATTAACACCATCGGGAGATTTAACCTGAAATGGCACCGTATGAATTTGTGATATCTCCTTCAATTCATTGATGTATCTTGGGCGAATCATTAGTGCTCCAGTTTTATCGAGTACATCACAAAAATGGAGTTCTTTTGATTTAAGGATAATACGCCATTTGCCCACTAAACGCCACCCACTTTTTTACTATAAATCAAAAACTGTAAAATAGTGTATTATTGCTCCGTTTAAACGGTTTGGCAAACCGGTGAATTCGATGGATATGGCTGAGATTCTTACAAAAGGCAGTCCCGGAAAACGCTATCTATTATTGGGAAATGAAGCCATTGCACGTGGTGCAATAGAGGCCGGATTGGAACTTGCAGCAACCTATCCGGGCACTCCTTCATCTGAGATTGGCGATAGTCTTTTTCGTGGAGTCAAAGAAGGCAATTATTTCTTTGAATACTGCACCAATGAAAAGGTTGCCATGGAGGTAGCCGGAGCTGCTGCCGTAGCTAACGCACGCGCTCTGGTTATTATGAAACACGTCGGCCTTAATGTCGCATCTGACGCCTTCATGACTTTGAATTATATCGGCGTTCGAGCAGGACTTGTTATTGTGTCTGCAGATGATCCTGGGTGTTGGAGCTCTCAAAATGAACAGGATAATCGATTGTACGCTATGTTGGGCGATACAACAATGCTTGAACCCTCAGACCCTCAAGAAGCAAAAGATATGACCATTGCTGCATTCGAGTTATCAGAAAAGCTTGAACAACCTGTGTTACTCCGAGTAACAACTCGTGTAAGCCATACACGGTCAGGTGTTGAATTAGGAAAAATTCGTCCACCACGAAAGAAAGCTAACTTTGAACGTGATCCCCTTCGGTTTGTGACGGTACCAACGGTAGCCAGATTACGTCACCCGATTTTGGTTGAAAAGGTAAAACAGGCTACTGATATTTCGGAAAAAAGTGAGTGGAACCGTGTAATCGGAGCAGGAAAACTTGGGATCCTTACATCAGGTGTGAGTTTTAACTATGTTATGGAGGCTCTTGAAACACTCCAACTGAAAGCAGCAGTTTTCAAGTTGGGAATGACTTACCCTCTTCCAAAGAAGAAGATTCAGAAGTTCATCGCCTCTAAAGAGAAGGTTATTGTTATCGAGGAATTGAAGCCGTACCTTGAGAATCATGTGCGCGCCTTTGCCCAAGAAAATGGGATAGCAACGCTGATAATTGGTAAAAGTCAGGGATACTTCTCTGAGATAGGCGAGTTTTCTCCAAGAACTGTAATTGAAGGTATCGCGAAAGCTTTGAACAAGGAAATCCCACCTGGCTTTGAAGAAGTTGATAATAAACTATCTGAATCAAATATTCAAGTACCCCCACGACCGCCAATTCTATGTGCAGGTTGCCCTCATCGAGCAACCTTTTACGAGGTGGCAATGGCTACTGGACGTAAAGGCGTTTATCCAACCGATATTGGATGTTATACATTAGTAATACAACCTCCCCTAGAAATGGCAGATTTACTGCTATGTATGGGTTCGAGTATCGGAACGTCGTGTGGACTGACAGCAGTCTTAGACAAACCCATTGTGGGAGCAATTGGTGACTCGACGTTTTTCCATTCGGGGATTCCTGGGCTAGTAAATGCTGTGTACAACCAACATCCGGTAAAAATCATAGTTGTTGACAACCATACCACGGCAATGACAGGGCATCAGCCCCATCCAGGAACCGGATTAACTGGAATGGGTGTTCAGGGAACCCAAATTGACATCGAAGATGTAGTAAAAGGCGTGGGAGTCGAATATGTTAAGGTAATTGATCCTCTCCAAGTGAAGGAAGCCATTCGCGCAATCCGAGAAGCAGTAGCCTACGATGGCCCTGCAGTAATTATCTCGCGAAGCCCTTGTGCTCTAATTGAAAGGGCTAGGAAGCGCCGTGAAGATGAACCTATTATCCCTTATGAAGTAGATCCTGAAATATGTCAGGGCTGCCGTGTTTGCACTGATAAACTAGGCTGTGCTGCAGCTATTTGGACAGGCGAACATGCGGCAATAGATGCTGATCTTTGCTCAGGTTGTGGTGTCTGTGCAAAAATCTGTCCTTACAAGGCAATACATGAGGTAGAGGTTAATGAATGAGTTCAACATTATGTTTACAGGTGTTGGTGGGACTGGCGTTCTTACTGCAGCCCGAATTATAGCTTCAGCAGCCCTCAGTGAAGGCGAAAACGTTCGAATGGGAGAAATTCATGGTATGGCACAACGAGGAGGCGCAGTAAATTGCACAGTCAGAATTGGAAATAACGTTCACGGCCCTATAATTCCGACAGGAAAAGCGGATTTACTTCTAAGTGTTGAACCCGTTGAAGCGCTCCGTAATGTTGATCGAATAATGCCTTCGGGAACAATTATCGTTGGTGAGTATCGAATAACTCCAACAGGAGTACTTCTAGGTCGAACAGAATATCCAGACGACGAGAAAATTCTACAGGATTTAGCAAAATTTGCTAAGGTGATTACATTTGATGCTGCGAAACTGGCGCAAGAATCTGGGGGAATTCTGACGATGAATACTGTACTTATCGGTGCCGTCTTGGGATTAAATCTGCTCCCCATCAAGGAAAAAAGCCTAATTTCAGCAATTGAGGAGATTTTACCAATTCGTTATCATGAAATGAACATTACTGCTCTCAAGAAAGGAAAAGATGCATCAAAAAGGACAATTACTCTAGCGGTTTAGAGTAATTGATGCATAACCAACTATGGCCTCTGAGCTTCCTCGGATATCATAACTTGTTGCATACTTCAAGCAGGTCCCATTAGTAGCACCCAGTTGTTTTGCCGCAGTGATTGTTGTAGTAACAGCACTAGCCCCACACATGGTTCGCTCTTCTTTTACAACAGTATCGATGAGAGCTTTCCCATCTAATTGTTCAATTTTCTGAATTAAGTCACCATCAGTCTTATAGACCCATTCAATTATCTTCTCAACTGGTCCACTGCCAACAGGATCGTAACCATAGAAGTATCGACCATAATGCGTGAAATCCGTACTAGCAATAATGAAAACGTCTCGCTTCACCTTCTGAACCGCACTCGCGATTGTGTTTCCAACTTTTTCACAAATTGCAAACTTCGGTGAAGAGATTAGAAGTGGTAAAATTTTGAAGTTGTGATTTTTCCCAAGAAATTGAATAAATGGGAGTTGAACTTCGATTGAATGCTCATCTAGATGAGCTTCAGAACTTTCTAGAATACAATTTGTACCTGAGTCCTGACTTTGTTTCATGATTCCCTTTGCTAATGACGAATCGATTTGACATTTTCCGAGGGGTGTCTCCCATTCTCCTTCAGCCATTAAGGCTGCTCCAGAAAAACGCAAAGTTCGGTGTTTTACTCCGATTAATATAAACGTCTCAGGAAACCCGTCCTCAGCAATGGCTTTGTAAAGATGAGATGCAATTGGACCTGAATATATGAAACCAGCATGAGGAGCAACCCCCGCAATGATTTTCTTACTACGTTTGGAACTAATTTTAGGAATCTCGCCTGCACCGTGAGAATCGGAAAATGAAGCGCGAATTGAGGCTTCAAGAGATTTCTTCTCTGGCGGATAATATCCGATGGCTATTGGTTTCCGTAGTAGACCCATGGTTTCACCTGTAGAATAATTCACTTGGTAACCAAAAAGGTTTTTTCGAAGGGTATGGGGTGTCGGTGTGTGGTTAAAATGGGTGAACGCCTGGATGAAGGAACCATACGAGCTCTCCGAAGCTTGGGACTAAGCAGCTACGAAGCGCGCGTATATGTTTCATTAGTTAGGAATGGCGCATTAACTGCCAGTGAGGTTAGTACCCAGTCACGAATTCCCTTTAGTCGCGTTTATGACGTATTAGCAGCACTTGAACAAGGCGGATGGATTACTGTTGAGCAAGGTCGTCCGAAGCATTACATCCCGAAAAGCCCACGTGAAACAGCTAAAGCGGCTGTTCTTTCTGTGCAAGATCAGCTTGCAGAATGGGAGCAACGAGTAATCGAGAATCTCCAACCATTATTTGATTCAAAAACGAAAATTTCAGCTCCTGAAGTGCACATCCTGCATGGTTCGAATAATGTCCGGGCAAAGCTGAATGTAGCTCTCGGCCAAGCAGAGCGCAGTGTTCTACTTTCTTGGGGTATCATTAGCGAAGAAGATATCGAATTTATTTCTCCAACACTGTTCCATCTCCGTGATCGAGGCGTTAAGATTCAGATTCTCGTATCTGAACAAACTCTTACAGACAAAGTTCAGAGAGTTATTGCCGCTGTTGGTGAAGGTCGGAAACGTAAAGAAATCTATGGTGGAGGTGCGATTATCGATGAAAAACAAGCAATAATCATGCTAACGACCCAGCCAGCAGAATCATTAGCTATCTGGACAAGCCACACTGAGCTTGGAGAGCTAGCTAAAATTTATTTTCTTTATCTTTATCAGTCTGCTGAACCACTGACTTGAAATCTTATTGTGTTTCCTTCGATTCACTTCGAAGTTTTTCGAGAAGAACAATTGCCACGCCCAAAGGTACTCTGAGTTGGATGGATAGTTCCTCAGCAGTTATTGTTGGATGCTTTGGAAGAATACTAGTTCGAGTATAATCGAGAAGATGAGGATAAAGCACCATTGATTTCACTGTTTCTTCTAGAATAACTGGCCAATTTCGGGCACCGGAAGGATCCCGCTCTAATGCCTCAAGGGTGTCCTTCTTTTCAGTATCAGTCGTTTTTTTCTTGGTCGGTTTCTTTTCCTTAAAATACTGATCTAAACCAAAGCTCATCGGGATTTCCCTATTGTTGAATGTTAACACGAAAGGCTAATTAGGCTTGTGGCAATGGTGGTCTTGATGTTCAGGGAAGGATTTTACATTATTCGCTGTCCAAGGTGTGGACGTTTTACCTATGCTCCAACTCGCCAAAAGACACGATTATGTGTGTATTGTCAAAGAGTTTTTAAAATCAATCCTTTAAATGCAGTCTTTGTTGAGGATGCACAGACAGCTCAAACCCGAGTTAAACTGTATCAAACAGGAAAACATCACAAAGAGTTCATGGACGCCGTCGAAAAATCTCGGGAGAAAATCGAGTCACTACTCCCAAATGAGAATGTGGATTTGGAGCAGCTTCAGGATCCTAAACAAAAAATCCAACCGATTTCTGCACGACGACGGGAGTTAGAACGAATTCTGTATCAGCATGCACGCACAAACACTCTTGATTTACAGATTTTAGAAAAAGAATGTGCAAAGGCAGGAATTCCTTGGAATTGGGCTGCACAACAGATTGAAACTCTCATTCGAACTGGTCACCTCATTTCGCCCAAACCTTGGCAGATTCAATTAGTTACTGATGACCTGCAACCAAATGATAGTACAGGAAAAGCGATTTCACCGACCAATCTAGCAAGAGCGATTAGTGATGTTTTGCGTAAAACACAAACTGCACTGAGTCAGGAAGAGATTATTTCTAAACTTGAAAAGAGAGGAATCGCCAGCGTGGGAATTGATGAAGCGTTGAATCGCTTGCGAAACCAAGGGTATATCCTCAAAACTTCAGAGGGTGCCTTTCGATGGACTGACAGCTAGTATGAGAGCTGATTGATAAGTTTTAAACAATCAATATTCTTTATAGGAAACGAGGATATTGCCTGCAGTCTATTATCTTGCTCGTCAACTTCATCGCCAGAAGCCTGGTGAACTGATAGATTATATTCTCATTCTGTGGCTCTACTCAAACCCTCATGAAACTCGCCGACGTTCTCTAGCATCGCTAAGACATGTTCTAAAACATATTCCCGAGTTTCAACGTCCCGATGGAAAACCCAACGTAAATGATGAAGAATTAAACCAAATTATCTTTGCAGCTCTTCAACGGCTAAAGGAAATGGGAGTCGTTACGGTCTTTTCAAAGACTGAATCAGTAACACAAGTTTCATTGACTGAAAAGGGAATCGAGTTTGTAAAATCTCAATTATCCGTGGAGCAGATGCAGTATCTTGAAGAAGCAGGTCATATGACATAAAAGGGGAAAACGGAACATACCACAGGACCCGCCTAAAGTATTTTTAGGACTATGTTACATACATGGATTAGACATTTCCTACGGAGACTTACCATCTTGGCGTCAAGGGCTAGAGTGAATGAAACTGTACGGACAGATTTGGAGGCTCCAGCAATCCATCTGAAGCAAGCGTATCGTCTATATGCGGCTAAACGAGTCCGTCAGGATCTGATTCTTCCATCCCTCCGCATTCTTGCTAGTCACCTGGGAACACAAGCTATTGGACGTGAACCAGAAGCCCTTTTTGCAGCTGCGACCTACATCGCCTTCCGCCATCCTAATACGTACCCTAATAATGTTCCACGCAGCTATTTTTCAGCCAAAACCTCGAAGACAACAAAGCGCAAACCAGCGGAACCAATTTTCCATGAGTCTTTTTCCGCTAAAGATTCGAGCATCGATTGGTACACAAAATTAATAGTCGAAAAGTTAGGTATCATTGTCCTCTACGATGAACAAGGACTCCCCTATTTTCTTGAACGCAGTGGACCAATTTATAAGCTAATTGACGGCCTTGCTGAAGAAGCTGCAATTGATGCAGTCTTAACCTCACAAATAAACAGTCGCCCAGAGCTTCTCGAACCGGTGATGAGTGCCCTATTAAATCGAATTTTCAAAGTTCTTCGGATTCTTCCGAGTGTGTTCTATAACTCGCTGTATGAGCAGTTAGCACCTCATGTAGAATCTTTAATTGAAATTACGAAGTTGGCCCTACGAATTTAACCATTTTCCATATGGGTTTTGACTTCTTCGACAACTGTGCGTCCAGCGACTACTTGATCGATGGAATGAACGGAAGCACCACAGGCTTCAAGAGCGGCTTTTACCTCCTCAAATCCGAGGTTGTCACCTTCAACTGTAACCTTAATTGACTCGGTATGCGAGTCGACTTCAACAAGAGCGACGTTGACACCAACGACGCCATCAATCTTACCTACCAATGTGGCTATATCAACAAGGTTCGGAACATGTGGCTTGAGAACATCGAGAACGAGTCTTTTGATACCCGAAGGCATCTTATGAATACACTCCCAGCAATTGATGAATAAATTGCTTAGAATAGCTAAGTTTCTGTGAGTTCTTGAATTTTTCTATTCAACAGTAGTTACTATTACTATATGAATAGTAAACAACCAATACCACATGGTGTTTCTAAGATAATTCTAAATCTTTTGAAAAAGAGGAAATCATGTGGAAAAATCGCTGAAACGATTTTTGATGAATATGGTCTTTCTTATGCAAAATGGAATATCTACTATCGTATAAGAAGAAATGTTGGAAAGATTAGAGCATTCACCTAATTCTTTCCATTTTATTTGAAACGGTTTACTCGGTGTGGATCCTAAACAAGTCGATGTCGCCTTGCATCTGTGTGAGGA
Organism: Promethearchaeota archaeon; assembly: GCA_048939595.1. Lineage (GTDB taxonomy): Archaea > Asgardarchaeota > Hermodarchaeia > Hermodarchaeales > Hermodarchaeaceae > Hermodarchaeum. Next base: position 59,398 of record JBHLPI010000003.1, read on the forward strand.
ATTCGCGGGTAGATCTTTCGATATCATGGGATTGGGTGATGTAGCGACCGACTACTATGATGTCCGCTTTTGCCTTAAGAGCAGCATCAATATTATCAGGTCGAATGCCCCCTGCCACGGAAACAAGGAGACGTTTTCCTTTGAATGCGGTTTTAACTGCTTTGACGATTTCCCATTTGTGATCGGTACGACCTTCGGTGTCAATTCCCCGATGCATGATGACAACATTTGGTGGCATCTTAAGGCTTTGAAGCTTGGCTATTGGGTCTTCTACATTCATCATATCTACAAAGGAATAAATGCCCAACCGGTTGGTTTCATAAATGAACTGATCGATGGTATCTACCGAGGCTAATCCAGAAACCACAACTGCATCAGCTGACTCATCGAAGGCTAAATCAACTTCAACCTTCCCCACATCAAGTGTCTTAAGATCAGCGACTAAGAACTTGTCCTTGGCAACTTCCCGAATATCACGGAGGACCTCAGTTCCATAACGTTTGATAAGGGGCGTTCCTGCTTCTAGAATGAGATTATCACTTTTAGGAAGCACTTCGATTATCTTCTTCGTCTTTTCAAGACTAGGAATATCTAATGCAATCTGTAGGTATGGTGGACGCCATAAGCGTGGAACCCGAAAACCCATAATGGGATGCGTTGCGCGATCTTTGTCATACATGATTTTATCTACTGGAGGATAGTTGGATAGAGCCCGCTGAATTGAAAGTTTCGTAGCGGCATAATTGTAATGATAAATTCGTCGGTAATCTTTTGCATCAGGGTGAATGAAAACGCTGCACAAAATTACCCACTCATCTGCCTTAGCCTTTGGTATTATTCCTTCCTCCAAAGCATCGGCCACAGCTTTAGCAACAGCGGCTTGCGCTGGACCGAATATTTTCTCTGCATCACCCATGTCTTTTACAGTTACTTTAGGGATAATGAGTGTATGAGGTTTAGGTGGAAGATTCGGTCGTATTACAGCTAACAAAGGAGAATGCCCATGAGATACATTGGTCATTCCATGGGCAAAAGCCGTCCCAACCGGACCTGACTTTTCACCAATAATCATATCTACATGTGCAATTTCTGCGCCTTTGCCAATGAGGGCTTCACCAACAAGGTATACCATTGAACGTCGTCCCCAAGGATAGTTTCAGTTTTCTTAACTCCAACATCCGTTATAATAACGTTTTGTGACAATACCGATATTGAAGTGTAGGAAAATAAAAGCAGTTCTTTAACTCTACCAGGTTATTTCTCGTTGGAAGAGGAGATAATGATTAACCCAGTTTGGGTCACCTGTAGCCTGATAAGTGTGAAGTTGCCAACCATCTTTTTGGTATTCGGCAATTGTTCTCGCAATATTTTTGTGATGATTAACCTGCACGCAAATATATTCGAAGTCGATATTCTTCAAATAGGATTCACCTGTTTATTCCTCAAGAAAATTCAAATAAAAGGATTGGGAGGTTATTGTATATTCGCTTAGAAGAGATTTACAGATAGTCAATTATTTTTAACCAAAACGTTAATACCTTGTGGAATCGTGTTGGGTTTTACTCAAAGTCCTATGAAAATGGAGGTGTTATGCATGGCAACTGATCATGATGGGGTTGGCTGCGAAATCCTCCATGAAAGACAACTTCTTTGATGATTTGAGTACACCACTTCAACTAGAGACCTTCTTTCTTCAACTTGCGACAGCCTTTGCTAAGCTGGCTTACACACGATTAACCAAAAAACAACGATTTCTTTTACTGATGACCAACCAAACACTCCAATATCATCCTAAGTTATCACCAACAGCACTAGCCGATTGCCTAGCTCGTAAATTCCATCTCCCGTTGAGCACAACTAAATTCAACTTGAATGTTCTCACAAGAGCTGGGCTGTTACAACCTCGTAGGTCTAAAGACCAAGGATCAAGAATATGTCTTTCTTTTGGCGGTTGGCTTCTTACGCAGCTTCTCTCTGAATCAGACATAGAATAAGAGGCCCAGAATCAAGTATGAGGACTGCTGTTAGTGGTCCTCATTGTATTTTTTAAAAGCTGGAGGCAACCATTTGAGTAAGTTCAATTAAACGTGCACTAAACCCTGCTTCGTTATCATACCAAGATACTACGTGTGCGAAATTACCATCAAGAATCTCTGTAAGTTCACTATCGAAAATTGAGGAGTGGAGATTGCCGATGATATCTGTTGAAACTATTGGATCTTCATTATATTGTAGGATGCCCTTGAGGTAGGTTTTTGCAGCTTTTCGGAAGCTTTCGTTGAGTTCATCCTTGGATGTGGCTTTTTCAAGTTCGACACTAAGATCGATAATAGATCCATCTGGGATAGGTACTCGGTAAGCCATTGCTGCCATCTTTCCTTCCAGTTGTGGAAAGAGACGAATGATTGCTTTGGCAGCACCAGTAGTTGTTGGTATAATGTTAACTCCGGCAGCGCGAGCCCGACGGTAATCTTTGTGGATTGCATCTAGAAGATTTTGGCCTAAGGTATAACCATGGATTGTTGACATGAATCCGTGTTTTATCCCATAGTTTTCATGGAGGATCTTGATTACCGGTGCAAAGCAATTAGTTGTACAAGAAGCGTTTGATATGACATGATGATTCTTTGGATCATAGCTGTCATCATTGACACCCATTACAAACATTGCATCTTCACCCTTTCCAGGAGCCGAGATAATGACCTTGCTTGCTCCTGCTTGAAGATGCAGAGCCGCCTTATCTCGATCTCGAAATACACCTGTAGCTTCAATAGCGATATCAACCCCAAGCCTTTTCCAAGGGAGTTTTGCAGGGTCTCGCTCTTGAAATAGTTTGATTGTATGATCATCAACATGTAACTCGCCCCTAGCAGTTTCAATGGTTCCTTGAAATCGCCCGTAAATAGAGTCATATCGTAGAAGATGGGCTAAGATTTCAGGTCCACCTAAATCGTTTGCAGCAACGAGTTCGACATCTTTTTTATCGATAATGCCACGAAGAAAATTTCGACCGATTCGACCAAGACCGTTGATGGCAACCTTTACAGCCATAAAGTATCCCTCCGCGGGAGTGACGTTTCAATATTTTATGGCTATAAGTGTTTCCGCAGCTTCTAGTGCCGTTAATTCAAATCGAATAGCAGTTATACGAGGCACATATTTATGATTCAAAATTAAGTTGTTCCTTGATGCTTGTGGGTAATGGTTCACGGGTAAGTAAGTAAATTATCGAAAGAAGGAAGAGATCAAAATCTGAAAGGTTATCGATATTTGCCCAGGGCGTTGATTCAAGTGTTACGCAGAGAACGAGCGGTTCTTTGCCTTCTAGCAAGGCATAGACATGCCCCATTTTAAGGTCTACTTCGAATGCAGCCTCATCCCGCTGAATAAGAAGGCGGTTTCCCCGGATTTTGAAGCCTTCGGATTGAAGTAATTGTTTTAGTCCTTCGAGGTTACGCTCACGTGTAGCTTTAGGTTTTCCTGTTACCAGAAGATTACGCCTTCGCCGAAGATCATGCATCCATTGGTCGGTGTGTAGTTCCCTGCTAGTTTCCGAATCTGAAGAAGATTTCTTTGAACGCGACGACGGATTGATGAAAATGCACTCCCCAATTGGAGAATCGATTTCTTTATCCTTTTCCTTGGATGTGGTGCTTAGAGGAGGATGCTACATGAACCCTCCAATATTAGCTGATGCTTTAGCGATTTCTACATAAGCGCCTTGAACATCGCCTTGAGGAGAGACATAGGCAATGACATAACCCTTGTCTCGAGCAGCAGCGATAACGATTGATCCTTGACCGCGAACATTGGTTGCTACCAAATGGTGGTCAGTTGCTTGAATCGTACTATATTTGACCCCTTGTATTGTGACACTGGGTGGCTTACTTTGAATTGCTGAAAGTATTTCTGCACCCGCGATAGTCCAGTTGGGAGTTGTAAAAAGTACGGTTCCGTCACTTCTGATAACCGAAACAGCCATAATTGTACTGTCGACTTGTTGCATGTAGTTAACCCAAGCTTGAATGTTTTCAGACATTTTGTGCCTAAACCTCTCACAGCCAGATTACAGTTAATATTATAAGACATTTTTGAAATCGCTTACTAAAAGGTTCTGGCAGATAGTGATGATTGAGCCACATAATAAGGGAACCTTACTTAGAATCCGCGTGAAGCCGCGTTCAAGAACACAGGCTATTTTTCTAGATGAGGAGTGTTCTGTTCATGTAAAAGCTGCACCAACTCGTGGAGAAGCGAATCTTGAAGTTCTAAAAGTCATCGCTAGAGCATTAGGAATCCATACTGATCGCGTTCACCTAATCACCGGGAAAACGACCCAAAATAAAATCATCCTAATAGATGAAATGGACCCCCAATCAGTTTTGGAGGCGTTGAAGAACTCATCGCTTACTCTTTGACTTTTGTTTGCGATTTATAGGCGTTAAGGATAACTTCGGTAGATGTTGCTTCTTCAGGAGATTTGTCATCGCGCCAAGTTCCATCAAATCGAGGAAAGCGGATAGCCAACCCTTCATTAGGTGCAATTTGGTCATATGCACAGGTGTGCACCGGGCTTCGTGTAATTTCATCCCCTACAACTTGAAACACAAGAGCAGGTCTAAACCAAACGTCGGCTTCCATTTTCGAGTCAACTAGAGCATCTTTGTGTTTAAGCAAATATGGTTTGAAGCGTTCTGGTAATTGCTCAAGTTCTTCATCACTAAAACCTGTCCCGACTTTACATACGGTTTTAAATTCGCCACTCTCTTCATCGCGAACAGCAGCTAATAAAGCGCCATAGGTTTTAGCGCGGCGCCCTCTACCCCAAAAAGCTCCAACAACTACAAGGTCAACGGGACCGATTGCCTGGGCCTGGTATGATTCTTTTAACTTCACCCATAACCAGCTTCGCGCCCCTGCACGATAAATAGAATCAGGTTTAGTAGATTTCACAATCAATCCTTCCCCACCATTATCAAGAGATTCACGGAACATCTTTTCAATTTCAGAAGAGCTAGATTGAACCTGTGCAGGAACAAGGCGAGCAAAATTATTTTGATCTACGATTTCTTCCAAATGGTTTCGCCGAGTTAGATATGGTTGGTGTGTAAGATCGGTTCCATTAACGAATAAACAATCAAAGAAAAATATTGCAACCGGAATTTCTTGAATCATTTCTTCAATCTTATACTTTCTTCTGCGTCGCATTAGTATTTGAAAGGGAAGTAATTTTTGTGGGTCTTGCTTGTCTACCGCAACAGCTTCCCCCTCTATGATACAATCCTTTGCTTTGATATTTGTCAATATGAGCTGCACAACATCAGGGTACATTGAAGTAATTTGTTCAAGGCGACGAGAGAATATCACAATATCGTCACCTCTTTTATGAATCTGCATCCGTTCTCCATCAAGTTTCCATTCACTTGCAAACTTACTTTCTAATTTCTCGCTAATTTCTTGAGGAGTCGAAAGTTTTTGAGCAGCCATCATACGAATGGGTTTTCCAATCTGGACTTTGACCTTTTCAATACTATCAAGCCCCTCAAAAGCAATTAGACCTGCTATGTATCCCAAATCACTTGTAATATTGTAAGCACGCTCAATCTCATCGCGATGTTCTTTGCCACCAGCAAAGGCTTGTGCAAGGGCATCAATAACAGTCATCTCAGCGATACCAAGACGTAAAGTGCCGGTGACAGTACGCAGCAAATAACGTGCTTCAAGCGGAGTAGATGCATTAATTAGACCAGCTAGAGTGCGAATCTTAAGGTCAGCACTCCCTGATCCTTGAGCAGAGGCAATTTTCACTAACGCACCATGAACTTGTTGGATTGACAGCGGAGCTTGAAATAAAGCCGTTTGGCGTTTTGATTCAAGTAACTTTTCAATTGCAGTCCCGATATCTCCAGTTGTGTTCACAGTTTCTGTTACCTTATTATTATTGATTCCAAGGGCAATTGATATTGCGTTAATTGCCATCTTTTCAGCTATTCCAATTTCTGGTTTTCCAGTCCAATCAGGATAGAGTGTGCCTTGAGTGAGATAGACAACCTGTGCAATAGTTTCAGCATTGGTCGTATTTTCGAGGTACTTAAGGAGTACAGCAAGTATGTCTGTCATTTCTAACCTTTTTGTTGTATTCTCTAATCGAGAATAATATTGACAAATCTCTCGATACTGCATTTCACATCTCTTATAACTCAGATACTTCATCAGAGAAAAAGATAGTCACGCGGTTATCTGATATTAACGGAACTCTTTTGCCTTTTCGTATATTAGTTGAAAAAGACGATGACTCGATGTCTGATTTGTCAACAAATAGATGGATTAGCCGAAGTTCTTCCTATATGTGCATCTTGTTTGAGAACTATGCCAGATGAATCAGATGAAATCATTCAAGCTGCTCATAAATGGCGTTCATACCTATTTGAATTACCTGATATTGTCTTTAAGGGAACAAATGGGATTCAGTGTAAAGTATGTGCAAATGAGTGTTGTATTCCTGAAGGCGAACAAGGTTATTGTGGTCTCCGAATGAATCAGAAAGGACGACTTGTTCAGAAGGTCTCCGCTACAAGAGCTTTATTACATTATTATTTGGACCCACACATTACAAATTGTTGTGGATCATATTTCTGTCCCGGAGGAACAGGTGCTGGATATCCAAAGTGGTCCATGAGGTCCAACTCAGAGTATGGCTTTTCGAATCTTGCGGTGTTTTTCTATGGGTGTAGTTTGGATTGTCTGTTTTGCCAAAATGTATCCCACAAACAAATCGCTCAGGGAACAACGATAACATCAGATAAGCTTCTCAATGTCATTGAAAACAACTCGAAGATATCTTGTATATGTTATTTTGGCGGATCACCAGAACCTCAACTCCCATTTACAATACGCTTTATGGAAACTTGTAAGAACCATTTTGAACAGCGAATACTCCGTCAATGCGTTGAGATGAATGGTCATGGTAATCCATCGTTGATGAAGAAAATGGGAAAACTAGTGGAAGAAAGTGGCGGCATTATAAAGTTTGATTTGAAAGCTTTTTCAGATCCAATATATCGAGCACTTTGTGGAAACTCAAGGAATGCAATATTTGATAATTTTTCAATGCTTGCAGATACTTTGCCATTTGAAAAAAGAAGATACCCTCCTCTAATGGCGACTACGTTACTAGTTCCCTATTATGTAGATGAATACGAAGTGACCGAAATTGCTCGATTTCTTAAGAACTTAAATCAACCATCTATTGAGTATAGTCTCTTAATTTTTCATCCACATCATCTAATGAGAGATCTTCCTGTTACTCCCTTAAAACAGGTGCAACGTTGTTACAATGCGGCCAAGCAAGTGCTAGGCAAACCCCCTCATGTTGGAAATATTGGTTTGCTTAATGGAAGGCTTGAACTCTAGTAAAAATTATAGTAAGGACTAGAGAAACGCTTATATTGAAGAGAAAAGTGCAACATCCTTACTTTTACCAAAAGAGGTGACCCACCATGTCGTTAGGTGGAACTCCCGTACTATTGCTCAAAGAAGGAACAAAGCGTGAACGTGGCCGCGATGCACAACATAATAACATAATGGCGGCTGTAGCAATTGCAGAAGCGATTAGGACAGCACTTGGTCCAAAAGGCCAAGATAAGATGCTCGTTGATAGCTTTGGAGACGTTACAATTACAAATGATGGCGCTACTATTCTAAAGGAAATTGATGTAGAACATCCAGCTGCAAAGATGATTGTGGAAGTTGCTAAAACCCAAGATGATGAAGTGGGGGATGGTACAACTTCTGCTGTTGTCTTAGCAGGTGAACTGCTCAAACAAGCCGAGATGCTTATTGATCAGAAAATCCATCCCACTGTAATAGTGGAAGGATATCGAAAGGCAACTGAAAAATCCCTTGAAGTGTTGGATTCCATTGCTCTTGATGATTCAAGTGTTGCAATGCTCAAAAAGGTTGCAATGACATCGATGCAATCAAAGGTCGTCTCTGAATTTCGGAAATTCCTCTCCGATTTGGCAGTAACTGCTATTCAACGTATTACTGACACCGTTGATGGGGCTAAAAGTGCTGATCTTGATAACGTCAAAGTCGAAAAGAAGCAAGGTGGCACAATTCGTGATACGATGTTCATTGAGGGCATCGTTCTTGATAAAGAAATTGTCCATCCGGGTATGGAGAAAAGCGTTCCAAATCCAAAAATCGCTCTTATCCAAAGTGCTTTTGAGGTCGAAAAAACCGAATTCACAGCAAAAATCGATATCCGGGAAGTTTCGCAAATGCAAGCTTTTCTGGATGAAGAAGAACGAATGCTAAGGGAAATGGTGGCTAAGATTAAGAAAACCGGTGCCAATGTTGTTCTATGCCAGAAAGGCATTGATGATGTTGCTCAACATTTTATGGCACAGGAAGGTATCGTGGCTGTACGCCGTATCAAAGAAAGTGATATGGAGAAACTAGCACGAGCCACTGGTGG
>JBHLPI010000107.1:0-6549 GCA_048939595.1 Promethearchaeota archaeon
GACAACACTTCCTTCGCTGCTTGCTCAGAAACAGGCATCAACCCTTCCGTGTACTGAAAGAGTCGACGATAAATCGGAGTGAGATGAAGGGGAACTTCGTAATATATTGCGGCCCCTATCTTCGCGTCAAGAAGTTGCTTTTGAACTGCATTTCGATTTCGGGGGCGAGGAATTCGAATGGTATACAAATACCAGTTATGGGTTGCCCAAGACGCTTCTGAAGGCAACACAATGGTGTCGAGATCATGGAGCTGCTCGGTTAGAAACTTGGCATTCGCCCTCCGGTGTTTTAGAAACTCGGGAATCCGTTTCACCTGAGCAAGACCAATCGCCGATTGCAACTCCGGCATTCGGTAATTGTGACCAAGCTGCACATATTCATAGGGGCGAATTTCACCATGGGTACGGATTTGTCGAAGTTTTTCAGCAAGCGCATCATCGTTGGTAGTGAGAAGCCCCCCTTCACCAGTAGTAATGACTTTGCTTGGATATAGACTATAACAGCCCACATCTCCCAAGGTGCCTACATCACGACCTCGATACTTTGATCCGTGGGCTTGACAAGCATCTTCAATAATCTTGAGATCATGTTTCTTCGCGAGATCTAAAAGGGGATCCATATCCGCGGGGTGACCATAAAGATGGACGGGCAATAAGGCCCTGGTTTTTGGAGTAATTACTTTCTCAACCTTCTTTGGATCTAGGTTGAAGGTATCCGGAGAAATATCGGCAAAAACGACCTTTGCCCCGTTGAGGAGAACCATGTTCGTGGTCGCAATAAAACTAAAGGGAGGGGCAATAACCTCGTCGCCTGCCTTGACATCAAAGGCTAATAGCGCAGCATGAAGAGCAGCGGTTCCAGAGTTGACGGCGATTGCATGTTTTGCTCCAACAAACTTGGCAAAGGCTTCTTCAAATCGGAGTGTGAAGGTGCCGGCACCAGATTTATTTGTGAGCATGCCACTTTCCAAAACCTCTGTAACCGCTGCTTTTTCTTCTGCACCTAAGATAGGACGATTGGAAGGAATGAAACGGTTTGGCGACCAACTCGACGGTTTTGGCAAGTCGATGTCTCCATTCATTGATTGTGTTGTTCCTCCATATAAAATTAACTGTTTTTCCGTAAATTTAAGTTTAAACGGAATACCAGTAAAATTTTTTGCACAATACCCATTACAAAGTTAAGGCAAAGATTGCAAGTCGATGAATCAGTGTGAATCCCAATTCCTTGTAAAGGTTCATCGCCGGTTCATTAGTAATGTCAAACTCGAGTTGTATTCGAGTAATTCCACACTGTTTTGCACCCCATAGACTGTATTGCATTAGGTCTCGTCCTAAGCCACGACGACGATATGGGGGGAGAATCGCTATGGGTCCCAACATACCAACCTCTTGAACCGGACGCACAACTGTTAATCCAATGATTTCCCCACTTTTTGTCAGGACCGCAGTGGCTTGTTCTACAAAGGGTCTTTCCCGATTAAACCAGAACTCGTAGGTTTCCTTTCGTTGAGTAATCGTCTGGTCTAGCCAAAACCGGTCCATACTATTATCAAACATTTCAAAAAATGGCGACTCGAGTTCTTCATTAGAAAACTGATTGATTGGATGGAACTCGTATTCTGGTGGGAGGTCTGGACGTAGTTGGTGATCGGTAAGCTCTTTTTCTAAACGGGCTTCTTCAGACGATAAATGGAATCCTACGGTTTCATACCAGGTTTGGTACCGTTTATACCAAGATTCATTTTCAGTAGTGATGCCAACTAATTCCGCTTCTAGTCGTTGGAAGTGGAGATTTTTGGCGTGATTAATGCTTGCTTGGAGGAGTTGTCGCGCAATCTCGTCTTTTTGGGAATTAGATTCGACTATTGGATGCCAGCGACCAATGGTCGATGTAGTTGAGATAAATGAAAAAAAGACTAGCCATCCCACCATTCGGTCACCATCATAGGCAATGATCAGGCAACTTGATTCGCGGTTGGTCCACCATTCAATAGTCGTGAGGTAGGTGTCTAAGGTGGTCATATTGGTGGCTAAGCCTTCATCCTGTCTCGTCTGAAGTGTAAAACGAGCTATTTCTTCAGGATTTATTTCATCCCAGGACTGAATCCGAATATCCATAAACTCAGTTCTCAAGCTTGCCTTATACATAAGTGGATTGGCACAGGATAACTAGCCATTGTGTGAGGCAAATAAGTGAGATTTAGTGGAATTAAAGCCCGCCTATGACTTGCATGAGGATTCTATGGTGGCGTTTTTCATCCTCAAGTATGTGTTCAAGGATAGCTTTTACTGTTGGTTGCTGGGCGATTTTAATCTGTTCTTCAAGGAGTTCGATCATGCGCTTTTCAATCTCGATATGCTGTTTGAGATCACGTTTAGCAACCAGCTTATCCGTCCATTTTTCTTCATGAAAATCTTTGAATGAGTATGGCTGTGTTTTAAGCACACGTTCAATGGTTTGATACATTTTTGCGTGTTTACCCGAATCCATACCAAGCTCATCAATCAGAAGTCTGACTGCGGCATTGTCTACAGTTGCAGCAGTTTTTTTGTAAAGCGCTACTGCTTTCTTTTCAATTTTGATTGCATGAGCAATCAAATCGAGTAATTCTTTGTGGGGACCTTCGGACATGGTATTCACACCTGGGATTTCGATGACACCGAAGGGGATTCACCTATAAAAAAGACTTCTCCTCTTCGCAGAGAAACGGACTAGAGCTTCCAAATTTCTTCTTTAAGGATTTTGTGATGGCGTTCTTCATCTTTGACGATATGTGTGAGGATAGTCTTTAGGACCTCGTCATCAGTAGCGAGAATCTCATCTTTGATGAGTTCAATCATCTTTATTTCTCGGTTGATGTGATCTTTAATTGCTTCCAGTCCTTGGTTTCGCTGTTTCCATGTACTCACATAGGTCTTTTCATCAGGATCCTTGGCTTTTGATTCTTCCTTCAAGGCATCCAACAGCATTTGTACCATGCTAGCGTGTTTTGTGGAATCTGCTGCACAAATTTCGAAGAGGATTTTGATTCCTAAATGATCAATGTCTTTCATTTCGTTCCGAAGGGCTTGGGCCGATTCTTTTTCTAATATGAGTTGGGATTCAAGCAGTTCGATTAAACGGTCGTGAGCCATGGTTTTCACGTTTCCTTGAGTTTGTTTACCAGATTTGTATAATAGATTTGTACTTTTGTTCCCGTTCGTGCATCCATTGCCTTAAACTCTTTGGCTAATTCATCCAATTCGGATTTTGATAGGAGTTGGTTGGCAGCAGGAAAGAGTTCTTTATCCTCTAATTTGATATGAGGTTGGATGAGTTCAATATATTTATCGAGACAACTGATGACTCGCTCACGGGCTGGAGGGTCTCCAGTGAACATCGGGCGTGCAAATCGGCGAAGTTCGGCAATGTATGCAAGAAGGTACATATGCTCCTCTACTAACTTATCAATGGTGTCTCCGAACTCGGCACTTCCTCCCTGCTCTATGATGACGGGGAAAAGCCACTGTTCTTCCTTTCCATGGTGAATCAAGTCTGCATAGGTGCTCCAAAAATCAACAATCCACCAATAACGGCGAGGTCGAATCGGGCTACCGGAAGCGATCTCTTTACGAAAGCTCTTAGTGACAGTGACTGCCTGAGCGATTAATCGGTGCTCTTTCGCTAGATGCTCTAAAGGTTGCATACTCACAGGCTCCTAAAATTGTGTTCGATACTCAACCAACTGTTATCCTTGATATAAAATCCTCTGATTGACCTGCTTTCCTCAAAATTTACTCATGAATGGAATTAGTAACCATTGTTTCAGCAATAGTCAGAGTATCGATGAGGTGAATAACACGGTGTTCGATTTCATCTCGGATTTCTCGAACTTTTTCGACGGGTTGTCCAGCGGGATCCTCCAAGTTCCAATCTATGACCCGATCGAGCAGGGGAGCTGGACAGAAGCTTTCAGCACCACATCCCATGACCACTACCTGATCTGCTTCATTCAGCTCTGCAACCGATATTCGGCGAGGAATATTCCCTGAGATATCAATTCCCTTCTCTTGCATGGCTTTCACAACTTCGGGATGTACATGGTCTGCAGGCTGAGTCCCTCCCGTAGTGGAAATGATTCGCCCTTCTCCGTACTTTTTAGCAAAGGCACCCGCCATTTGACTGCGACCTGCGTTCTCAACACAGACAAACAACACGTGCTTCATTAACATCAACAACCCGCCAGTTATACGCTGCTATTTAAGTTGACGGGCTTTCTCAGTCAAGATTTGTGGCTTCCTATACAATAATATACAAATCAAACGGGATGGAGTCTTCAAACAATGGTGGAGTCAATGGCACGACTACGTCCTCGCTATCTTGTTTTCATTCTTAGCATCCTTATGATGATAAGTGGAATTGCCCTCGCTTGGGGGGCTCAAAACAACTTGGGTACAGTCCAAGCCAATGAAATTACCCTGACGACTTCAGAGGGGGTTCCAATTTCTGGAATTCTTCAGCGACCTCTTGCGGCCACACCTGCGACTCCATTACCGGGCGTTGTAGTGATTCATGGTGTTATTCAATCAAAGGAATGGGTGATGGCTTTTGGCATCGAACTTGCCCGTCGGGGATTTGTGGTTCTCACAATCGATGCGGTGGGGCATGGAAATTCAGGACCCAGTGTCGGGTCGAATACTGATCGCGGAGGAATTGCTGCCCTAGACTATCTAAACGGGCTTGCCTATGTCAGCACCCTTGGTATGGTAGGACACAGCATGGGGGCAGGAATTGCCATCCAGACTCTGAATGAGACTTCCATCCCAGTAGACAGCTTGGTTCTTGTAGGGGGCGGCAGTAGCAATATGGCGACATGGGCAAATGCTTCTACTCCGCGAAATATCTTCGTGGTTGTAGGAATATACGATGAACTCTTCGATGTCCCAGAGTTACTAAACGCGCTTGCTACTCCGTTTAACACCACTGGACCTGTCATTCCAGGACAACTTTATGGAAGCTTTGCAACTGGAACTGCCCGAATGGTTATTCTGCCTCCTACTAATCATCTGTTCGAAACATTAGATTTAACCTGCATCAGCGCAACCACAGAATGGCTCATGAACAGTTTGAAGGGGACCCCTGATGCATTTTGGATCCCAAGCAATCTTCTCCTTTATCCCATGTGGGTGGTGGGTGGTCTCCTTTCCTGTCTTGGTGCAATATTATCTACATTGGCACTTTTCACAATCTTGATCCAATTCAAGCCCTTCCGTCGTATTCAACACCCACCTGATTCAGGCTATTTTGCAAAAACCTCACTCTACCTGGGGATGGGGCTCCTCTATGGATTACTTGGTCTTGTAACCTTATTCGCCATGTTGCTAGTTGACCTTCCCTTCTCTTATCCACAAAATCTAGGATTACCAGTGATCTTAGGACTATTTCTCGGGGGAATGGTTTCCTTCCTTCTTCTCTATGGTATCAAATATTACCTTCAGCGGAAAGAAAATCCTCCATCATGGAATGACTATGGTGGCTTTAACGGGGCAAAAAATGGCCATATCAAATCAATATTATTGTCGGTCTCAATTGGATTCCTTTTAGGGCTGATTGGAATCGTCTGGTTATACCTTTGGCTTATTCCGGTCGACCTATTCTTAGCATTAGACTTCCGTGTGTTTCTACCATTCTTGAAAGTTCTCTCGCCTCAGCGTGCCCTCTTCGTTCCATTATACTTCCTCCTCTTGCTGCCTGTGACCCTTATTGATGGACTTTGGATCATGGGGTACCTTCGCTCAAAATCTCAAGAAAAATGGTGGCACACTCAGACTTGGTGGACAAGTAAAGCAATATTCATTAAAGTCCTCATTATGGCTTTCATCCTTCTCATTCAAACCGTCATGAGCTTCCTCCTCGGAGGTCCGTTTATCTCTGGGTTCATGGGTTTTTACCTTCTGTTCCTCTGGATTTTCATCCCCATGTACGCCATTTCCACAACTTACCTGGCCTGGTCTTATCGATTGAGTAACCGCTTCTATATTGCTGTCTTCTTCAATGCCTTCCTCTTCGCCTGGCTTATGGCTGCCATCCTTCCAATCTACTAGTGGTGACTAGAGTAAGGTTAAAACCAAAAGAGCTCACAATTCCAAAGGAGGCTAGGTGTACAAGGCATGTCGGAGAATCGCCTCTGGTTATTAGATGCGGTCTATTCCGAAAGCGATCAAGTGGTTATGTTAACTTTCCTTGATTCTCCTAGTCAAAAACTCACCACTATCAAAGTGGATTTCGAATCTTACTTCTATGCTCAACCCGCCGCGCTTGGGAGAGCTGTTCAACGAAAGGAACTAATGCTAGACGAGTTCATTACGGTGGCGCAGGTTCCTTCTTCTCTTCAAACTCGCCCGGACCGTGAATGGGAACGAAACATCGACCCAGGTCTGAGCTATGTCTATGATCAGAATCTACGATTTGGTTGCCCCCATGTGAAATCCCAAACAGGCTATTCTCTAGATTTACATCTTCCTCGTGCTGAGCTTGATGAATTCGATGTTCTCTTCGCCGAGACT
>JBHLPI010000029.1:0-20944 GCA_048939595.1 Promethearchaeota archaeon
TATCGTCCTTGGTACACTGACCCTCTGGGTAACCGGAAACATGGTTCGCATCAATTTCGTTGAGTGGAGTGCGGGCTGGTGGATTGCACAATTTCTTATCCTCTTTGGTTTCATCTTAGGTCCTGGAACACTCGGACGACTATATCTTTCAAGTCTTGAACACTCTGAAAGCGAACGCAAACGAGCTACACTTTATGCAGATATACTAATTCATGATCTTCGCAATTATCATACCGTCATCCAATCTTCCTTAGATTTACTCACTCTCGCACAGGATCCCACCGAGGTTGTCGATAATGTTGTAGACCAAATTCAAATCTCCCTTGACCGAGCCCAACGCCTCATCACCAATGTTCGGAGCATTGAGCTGGCAAAGACGCTTCAGCCAAAGGATTTGACGCGAATCGATATCGTGGACACCATAAATGAAGCGTGGGATCATGTTCTCGGTATTAATGAAGAAGAGTTCGAGTTCAAAATCAATCGAAAAGTCGGTGAATGCTTCGTCCAAGCCAATGAATTACTCTTAGAAGTTTTCATCAATATTCTACGAAACTCACTCCAATACTCCACTGATGTGAAACGCATCCACGTAATAATCGAAGCAATCGAACAAGACAGCACGAATCTTTGGGAAATTCGTATCATTGACTGGGGTAAAGGAATCCCACCTGAAGACAAACACAATCTCTTTTCACGATATTCCGAAGGTGCTAATGGACTCGGCTTAGGCCTTTCGGTTGTAAAATCCCTTGTTGAGGCATTTCACGGAACAATAACGGTTGAAAACCGAGTTCACACCAATTACACTCAAGGGACGATTTTTGTTGTCACCTTTCAAAGTGCCTAAATCCTCAAAATTAAGAAATAACCAGCTAGGGTTTGTAGTAGTCGTCGTTCTCCTTCGACGCAGGATGTAGTGAAGCTAATTCCACTTTTTCTTTTTTTAAACTCCTAACAACAGAATTTTTTTGTACATAGCAATTCTTTTTGTCCTTTCTTGCTAACCTGACAATATTCCTAATCACATACCTTTCCCGCTGGCATGGTCAAATGAATGTATATGAGGCTCTTGCCCATCCACTTCGTGAACAAATTCTACGCGTCTTAGATGCTGAACGCCTTCTTTCATATAAAGATCTGATGAACCGACTTGGATTGAAAAAAACTGGTTTGTTCAATTACCATTTGAAGAAGCTGGAAGGATTCATCGAAAAGCGAGATGGTTTCTACCAACTCACAACAGTTGGACAGAACGCGATTCGATTAATGCTCGCAAAAGAACAGCTAATGGCAGGTGAATCCCTTGATTTACAAGAGTCTGATAGCCGTAGAGTAATCTATAGGATCGGGGTTATTATCTGTACTTGTGGAGAGGAAACTCGACAAGCCCTGAACATTGGCGATATTGTGGAAAAAGTCAATGAACTTCCCTATGTTGAACGCACTCGAGTCTTCCCTCATCTTTGCATGTTAGAAAACGTCGAACAACTCAATACTTGGTGTGAAAAATACTTTCTTAACAACCTCGTTGTTGCAGCGTGCTCACCACGGCTTCATAGTGAGTTCTTCTCCACCATCCAAGATCAACTTGATATTCCCATCGAGTTCGCAAATATCCGTGAACACTGTGCCTGGGTTCACACAAAAATGCCCAAACGCGCAACCGAAAAGGCTGTTCTACTAATTCGTGCAGCCACCTCTAAACTTCGGAATCGCGTGCCTACAACTAAACTGGCATTACCAATCAGAAAAAGTGTTGCGATTATTGGAGGAGGACTTGCAGGGTTAACTGCTGCTAATGTCCTGGCTAAATCCAATCACCAGGTCATTCTCCTCGAAAAAGACCCTTGCCTTGGAGGTGTCGCTCGTCGTTGGGAACGCATCCATGAAGCCATGGACTGTGGTCCATGTATGATTGCAGAAGATGTGTCCTCGATTGTTTTATCTCATAATACTCAGGTTTTCACTAACACAGAACTCACCGAGATTTCAGGCACTATTGGTAATTATGAAGTAGTGGCCACCCAATGGCCACGATATGTTGACTCAACCCGGTGTATTACTTGTGGTTTATGCACGGAAGTATGTCCTGAAAAACGTCCTGATGAATACGAATACAAATTCACCAATCGTAAAATAATCCATATCCCTTGTCCTGCAGCCTATCCTAACAAACCTGTCATCTATACCACTGATATTGATCTCTGCCGAAACTGTAGAAAATGCGAAACCGCTTGTCCTTCAAAGGCAATAAACCTCGACGAAACACCCTCAACAAAGAAATTCAAAGTTGGGGCTATTATCCTTGCTACGGGTGCTCAGGTAAGTAATCCTTCAGTAGCATCAACAATCGATTTAATTCAGTACAATCCCGCAAAAGACATCCTCGCATCCTATGAATTTGAGCGTATTCTTGCTGCTGATGGACCTACTCGAGGTAAAATCATACGCCGCTCAAATGGAAAACCAGCTAAATCAATAATCGTTCTCCAATGTATTAATTCCCTCAAAATCTGCTCAGGTTATTGTTGTAATGTAGCTCAAAAATATCTGGACATCATCAGGCAAAACTACCCAGATGTCACGATCAATGTAATCTATAACATTAATCATATTCCACCTGACCGCACTACCTATATCCCTGATGACGAGCGCATCCATTTCTGTACAGAAATTAAAACAACATTTCGTGGACCTAAACGTTTTATTAAAACTAATAAGGGTACATTTCCTGCAGACTTGATTGTATTGAATATGGGAATGGAACCCGGTGACAGTCAAATCGCCCTCCGAGCAATTACCAATTTTTCATTGGATAGCCACGGGTTTTTAAATCCACGTAGCTTATCTTCTGGAATTTGGGCAACGGGTACAGTAACTGGACCAAAAGGTTACAATGATTTAGTTGCTGATGCAAAGAACACTGCTTTGGAAACCCTTCTACTTCTCGGAAAAGACAGCCTTCCCACCGGAGAATTGGAAATTCGAATTAACAAGGATAAATGCGGTCTTTGCAATCTCTGTGTCGAGTTATGTCCATTTAATGCCATCAAAATCTCCGGTGATTCAATTCGTCTTGATGCGTTGAAATGTCAAGCTTGTGGTGCTTGTATCGCAATCTGTCCCACTGGAGCCCTAGAAGCTGAAGCAATGCAAGATGAAATTCAAGCAGCCATTAGCGCACTTTCTATGAGTAGTAAACCTCCCCGAATTCTTGTCTTTTGCTGTGACTCTTGTGGTTATCCCGCTGCTGATAACGCAGGTATCCGCCGATTAGAATACAATGCAGGGGCAGTTATACTCCAATTACCATGTGCAGGCTGTGTTGATGCGGCGTTTGTCATCTCAGCTCTTAACCTTGGATTCGATGGGGTCATGGTAGTAGGGTGCCATGAATCTGCTTGTCGATTCTCCGAAGGAATCAAAAAGGCAAAAGCTAGACTCGAAGCACTTGGGGCCTTCTTTGGAGATGAACTAGAACAACGAATACGAGTGCTTACCGTCTCTGCCGTTGAAGGTCATATTTTTGCAGATGAAATGAATCAATTTGCTAATCATCTCAAGGAGGTTGGTTAAAATGATGAAAATTGGATTTCTGCAGCTCAACTCATGTAGTGGGTGTCTATTTTCTGTTCTTGGCAGTCCCGTTTTTCTTGATTTATTAGAGTCCGCCGATATTCGAATTTTTAGATTAATTTCTAATGTCCAAGATGATTCCAAGCTTGATGTTCTCATTGTTGAAGGTGGAGTTACCCAGGAAATCGAAGCAGCATTAATCCGCAGATACTGGACGGAAGGGACGAAAATTATAGCAATTGGAAGCTGCGCCGTTCTTGGTGGTGTAATGAGTGGTTCAGAAAACATGCAAATTCATCCAATAAATCGCTTTGTTGATCCAGATATTATTCTTGCAGGTTGTCCTCCTCCTCAACGTCTAATCGGGAATCTCCTTCTTAGCACACTTGATGGCACTGAATTCGAACTCCCCAAGACAAATGTGTGTGCTGAGTGCCCTTTTTACCAGGATCAAACATACGAAGTTGAAATCACAAAACTCCATCCAACTGAGTTTCCTAAAAATTGTTTTCTCCGTGATGGAGTTCTTTGCCTTGGTCCTATTACTCGTGCAGGATGTGAAGCGCAATGTATCAAAGGAGGTTCCCCATGTGATGGTTGTCTAGGTTCTCCTGAACGTAATCTTCCTGCTGCTATTGCGAATCTCTTCTCAGTGTTGAAAATATCTCCTGAAATCCAACATTATGGTGCATTGGCGTTTCGTTTCCAAAAACCGGAGTTGAGAGTAACACGATGAAAGTCCGATTGGCGAATCCTTTGACTCGCGTTGAGGGGCATAGTGAACTCATCATAACCCAAAAACGGGATAATCAAGTAGAAGTGGCTTATCGGTTACCGAGTACTCGAGATTTTCAAAATATCCTGATCGGTCAACATATCCAAGATTTACCAAAAATTGTGACACGCATTTGTGGCATTTGCCCAATATCTCATCGAATCGGTGCTCTTAAGGCTTTGGAAACCGCCTTTGAAGTGAAGATCCCGCATGTAGCAGAACTCCTTCGTGAGTTAGCCTTCCTTGGAGAAATTATACGGTCCCATACCTACAGTGTATTCTTTTCGACTCTTCCAGATTTGATGCACCTAGCAAACCAAGTTTCAAGACAGGATATTATTGGTGTTGACAAAACACAATCGCGTGTTTTACCAGTAGCAATTAAGCTCTACCGCGCTGCTGAAAAACTTGTGACAGAAACAGCTGGAAATACGAATATGGCCTATAACCTCATCCTCGGTGGTGTCCGGAATAATATCACACTTGACCAGCAGCAACAACTAGTCAATACACTGCACACGCTTCTGCCAGATATCAAATGGGCCAAGGAATTCTATCTCTGGCTTCTAAACGAAATTGAAGGAGAAATCCACCACTTCATTCTCCCTAAACCTCTATTCATCAGCAGTTTTGACACCAATAACAACCGATTTTCAGGCACAGATTACGTTACACTCTTTACTCATGAACAGCCAGTTCACACTTTCTCTCCACAAGATTTATCTCACCAACTTCGTGAACGAACACAACCTGAATTCCCCACAAGCATCGCTTACACAAGTTTTCAGTATCCTAAACTACGATTTCTTGCTGGTCCTCATGCACGTCTTGCTGCACTCCAAACAAAGACAACTAATAAGCAAGCTTCAATAGGGATTCCTAACTTATTTTATGCAGGGTTGCTTCGACTAGATGAAATCGAATTTTCAGTCATCAATGCCCTTCGGCTACTCGAATCTGAATGGAATATTGCAGGAAACCTTTCTACTCACTGGCAATCTCAACCTGTGACTGGGGCTAGTGCCGTAGAAGCACCGCGGGGAAGTCTACTATACCATCTTGAAGTGAGTGATAAGCAAACCATTAAAGCTCTGCAAATCGTTGTTCCAACAGAACTCAACCTACTCGCCTTGACTGAAATCACAAAAAATATCGTGTCAACTTGCCTAGATTTGGGATGGACAGTTAATCAGACCATGGAACGGGCCCAAATGGGGATCCGGTGTTTCGATCCCTGTGTCTCCTGCGCTACTAATACGGATATACGATTTAGAGAATCGCCAGTAATTCACTGAAAAGAGCATTTTTCTATTGAGATTCTATGACAAAAATACTTGTCTTTGAAAGTCAGTAATTCTGATTAATTCTTTGAGTGACAAGAGAATTTGTCATATTTCGAGAGAATAGCTATTTTCATAGTCTTTAAGTTCATTCTTGCTTTTGCATTTTTTGCTAAAATTTATCGGGTGATTATATGAAAACATTAGAACTCGCTCCATTAAAGGGAAAGAAACTGCGAGTCTTCCTTATTCAAAAGGCCTATGACGAACCTTGGTATATCACAGCTTCTCCATCACAGAAATCCGACCCTCCGCTCGCTGTGATTAAACGTCCTTCAATGGCATATTGTGATATGGTTAAGAAAGTCGCTGAAGCAGAGCTTCCTGCTTTTGCCACTGATGAATTAGGGATGCGCAGTAATCAAAATTTCTTTGAAGATAATCCTCTTGCGGATGTTTTTAAGAAGCTCAAAATTCCCTACATTCCTGTTGAAATGGATGAAGTAGCTCATGCATACCTCTCACGGAGTATTCAAACCAAACTCGAAAAACGAAATGAAGTCTTAGAGGTTTTAAAAGATCTCTCTGATGAAAAGTCATCTCGGAAGAATCACGAACAAATTGAACAGCTGATTGCGTACGGCCAATATCTTCATGATGAGGTTGAAGACGAACTCACCCAAATCCAATTCGGGATTCGAGAAAGTTGGATTACAATGGGTATTCTCAATCAGGCTAATAAACTGAAACCAAAAAGAGTTACATCGATTCATTTGTGCAGTCCACAGCATTTTACGGGTATGCTTGATCTTCTACAAACGCTTGATGTAGAGGTCACACCAATTTCCTTTAGACAAATTCTTAATGAAACGCCTTCAGAACTGTTGAAGGGAATGACGGATTTAACGGGAGTCTCTTCAGTCTCTGTCGTTCCGGTTTTGAAGCGCCCAAAAGTGAAAATGAGTGACATTCTGTTTTTCCTTGAAACTGATTCCCATGCTAGTCCATTCGATATTTGCGTCGCTTATGATGCGGAATTCGATGTGGTTGTTCCTTATGATGGAGTGTCACTCGAACGGGTCCAAGACCTCGTCCAAGATGCCATCTTTTCTCGAGGTACAAAAGGGGTAAAGCATACTTGCTTCTTTGTCGGTGGCCGACAAGTCCCCTATGCCCGTAAAATGGCCAAGGCTATATTGAAATCGATGGTGGGTCCTTTCTCAACTGGTGTAGTTGTTGATCCACATGGGGCCTTCTCCACTTCAGCAGCAATGGTTGCTAAAGCAAATTTCGCCTTAAGGCAACTCGAACTTGGAAGTTTAGAAGATACGAAAGCTCTCATACTGGCCGGAACAGGTCCAGTTGGTGAAAGTGCGGCTCATCTCCTTGCCATGTCTGGTGCAGAAACCGTGCTGACTTCACGTAAAGCAGAAAAGGCACAAATAGTTGCTAACCGACTTTCGACTGACCAAAATACAGTGAGTGGAATACAAGCTTCAACCCCAGATGAAATCTTTACGGCAGTTGAAACTGCTACTCTCATATTAGCGGCAGGGGCTCCTGGAGTTCAGCTAGTTTCTCTTCCTCAACTAAATTCAACTAGTGGTACAAAAATACTCCTGGATGCCAATGCAGTACCCCCAAGCGGAATCGAATCTTTAGATCCCACCGATGACCTACGAGAACTTGTTCCACATATATATGGTATTGGAGCTCTTACCGTTGGAGATCTTAAGCTTAAGATTCAGCGTCAAATGCTTCAGCAAGCGCGAAAGAGCGCTTCAGGGCTATACGATGATGAAGCAGCGCTGCAAATTGGCTACGATATTCTCGAAGACCAACAACACAAAGCAGAGCGACCTGGACTTAAGCTAAAAGTGGTAGCACAATAATTGAGAGATACTCACTATCTATTTCGAACATTAAGAACTCGATTGGTAGCCGATAGGGCTACCAGAGATTCTTTTATTTCCTATAATTGTCCAATAGGTCCTTTGATTAATGCCCAGGTTAGTCGCAATAACAGTTCGAAAATATTGACTCCTTGACCATAAGTGCCAGTAGGTTCTTTACTTTGGGTACTCGCTACAAAATCACGCATTCTCGAATCCCGTTCTCCAATTCGAATGAAAAGATTGCACCATCGGGTAAGAAAGGCACGTTGAATCATTAGTTCGGTTTTAAACCGACCAATTATTTTTTCCCAACGAACTTGGTACCGTTGTAAAAAGAGTGCATCAAACTGCTCACGATCAGCTGCCTCAGCTAGAGTTTGGGCAGCAAGAAGCCCACTTTGCATACCCGGAACAATTCCTGCGCCTGTTGAAGGAGAAACAAACCCTGCAGCGTCACCAATCAACATCACCCGGTCACATTGTGTAGTTTGAAGAGGCCCAACAGTTGGGCATATCCCTGCTTCAATACCTCTAAGATCAACTGCATCAGGAACCATTGCCCATTTTTTCAGAAGACGAATTAGAAGCTGAAAATAGTCGATCAATCGAATAGGGTAATTGGCAAAACAGCCTAAGCCGACATTAATATGATGTGTTTTTGGAAACACCCAAGCATATCCAGGGATTTGGTTGAATTGCAGAAACAAATGGATCGGACGATCAGGCCCATATTGATCGAGGATGTATTCAGGGTCAACTTGAATTTCTTTCACTATGGTTCGACAAACCTCATGTGTTTGCCAGCCTGCATGAAGGCCCGTTCGTCGCGCAACCACACTAGCTGCACCATCTGCGCCAACTACAGCTTTAGTAGAGAGTTTCCGTCCATCATCGAGTTCAATCCCTACTTGATCTAGAGTTGGTTTCACGTCGATGACACGGCTACGGTGACCAATTTGCACACCAGTCTGTTGAGCCAATCCGACAAGATAAGCATCGAATGCTGAGCGCAAGACACCTAGCATTCGTGTTCTTCCACTCACCTTATAGCGTAAGTCGGGTGAATGGAGAACACCAACATGACTTTCGCTTTCAACAAAAGCGCCTTTTTTATCCTTCAGATAGGGGAATTGGTTGAGGACATCAGCACCCAAATACCCGCCACACGGCTTGGGACGGGGAAATTGATTAGCCTTATCAAGAAGCAAAACACGGGTATCGGGACGAAAATCCATTAGGCATTTCGCCGCCGTAGAGCCAGCGGGTCCCGCTCCAACAATGATCACATCATAATCCGGCTGTGCTGTCGACATATAAAGAAATCAAAACCTACACGAATTAGTGTGCTTTGTATAGGTTTGTATTCTCTCCATTAAAGGGATTTGTGCATCCACAGCCCTTACAGGCTCCATCTAAGCAAGCCCAATACTCAGTAACGAAAGATAAAGAATGATGGCGACAAAGGCACCAATAAGGCCAGAGATGAGGTTCACCATATTATTATCAAAGAACCGAGTTCCACGAAGGAATTCACCAGATTCTCCACAATGGGTCTTCTTTTCTGTATGCTTGCCACAGACTCGACATTGCCACATTCCCTGAATCGTCGCCCCGAATAAGCTGTCAATCGTACATCCAACAAAGCCCCCTGCCAAAGCTACCAAAACTATAGTGACTGGTGCAAAATTTACAATCTCTGGCATCAGGGCAAAACCAAGAGAAGACACCCAGAAAGGCGCTGCAAGCACAGCTGCTGTGATTCCGATAATCAATGAACCAAGCAAAGTGGCTAAATACCCCATAATGGAGATTCCCCCCGATGTTCCTGCAGGAACGCTTTTCCACGGCTTAGTAATGAGCCGCGGCGGAGATGGATTTAGTAATCCGATTTCTGTAGCGAGTGTATCAGCAGTATGAGTTGCTAATGCTCCGAGGAAAGCAGCAAACGTTACCCCAACCACGGGGAAAGGTAGAAAATAGGGGCCGATACCTACATCAGTTCGACCAAAGGCGTCTTGTCCCCCACCTAACACAACCAGAATAAATCCAAAGATTACAAAACCCATAGGTAAGAGACCATTAGCAACAACGTTAGACCAAGCCCGTGCACCATGTTTGTCCTGGGCCGCATCAAGTAAACGTTTCCGCTGATATTTGAAGTGGGTGAACAAAGCCGTGATTAAAAAGAATGAAAGCATGATAAAGAACCACGCCCAGGAAGTTAACAACCAAACAATTAGACCTACTACAAAGGCTGCAATGAGACCGGATTTCGTAACGATTCGCTTCTTGTAGGCAAGAACAGCAATTAGGGCGAGTATGAGTATTGCGAGTGCCACGTTTAGTAAGTCCAGTGACGCCATTTGTTACGCTTCCATTGCAATTTGCTGGAGTTTCTTGGGAAGTGCCAACGATCAAAATAGTTACATAGATTTTACAGGGAGACGCCTGGGAACGTCTTACTCGCGTTCCTTACATTTTTGCATTTAAACCTATGGGTTAGTTTTTTGGAAACATCGTTGATTGTCGAACTCGAATAGTCAAGCACGTTGGGAGTTGAACTTTTTCAGGCATTAAATCAGGATTTAGTCTACTTCTTGCAGTGACCTATTTCTTGATTTCATTATTAAAAAAGCTAACAAATAGTAGATTAGGGGAAAATTTAACGCTGTAACTCATTATTACTGATTCACACTGAATGTACCTAAGAGGAGTTGGTGGCCTTGCAGGTCTCGATCGAGAAGTATGGATATATTCTTGAGTTTGATAAACGAGACCCATTTGTTTCACCAGCATATGATGTTGCGTTTTGTGACGCATTGGCTAAGCGGTATCAACCGATTATACTTGATCCAAAAGGCTATGGACAGACTCCGGTGCCTCCTGAATTCATGGCGTATCGTATGGTTCACGATAATGATCATCAACGATTATGTTTAATTTATGAAATTTACTGGGCACAGCAAGATTGCCAGTGGCGGCAATTCAATAAGGATCATGATCACGATTACGAGCAAATTCAGCTTCATTTTAACCTTCAAAAAGGAACGATTTCACGAGTCGCCGTTGCCTCAGCTGGTCCTCCACAATATGGAGGTCATGGGATTGAGGTCTATCATCACACCGTTAACGTCATTTCTAGGGCCGTTCGACGTAAAACCGGCTCCTTCAATTCGTTTCCTTGGGGTCGCCACAACTACGAAATTTGGGTTCTCTATCAACCAATCCATAATCTTGTTTTCCAAAATAAACGTGTAGTCGTTCGTGTTAGTAATTGCTTTCATGTGTTTACCGGAATCAAATGGAATCAATGGCAAACTCATCGAAAAACAAAGGACTGGGATAATGCACTTCGCCACGAGCTCGATATACCTTTAATACGCCTTGATCGGAGGATTCTTTGGAAATGGTATTATCAGCATCGGTCCAATCAATTTGGACATGATCTCTCCGATCCTTTCACTCCACCGTATATTCTTTATTATCCATCCCCGAAGCAGTTCTTGCTTCGGTTTTCATTTACCATGGTTGGCTTTATCACTTCAATGCTACGGACCCTCACTGGTCGATGACAATCAGATTATTTTAAGTAACAAATGATTTCACAGGAGTTCTTGAGATGTGTTATTCTTCTTGACCAAGAAGACGTGCCATTAATTCAGGGACCACAGCCTTGCGTTCTATTGCGTGAAGATGTTCTCGGATTCGAGGCATAACAGATTGCCATTCCGGATAGATTCGGTTCTTGAAAGCCTCGATCGTTGGAGGATCAGCACTCATGTCTCGACCTTCCTCGGATTTTCGTTTTCGAATGGATAGAATTGTTTCATTCTGTAGATTTCTCGGAAGTACCTGGAACTTTTCAAATTGGTAACCGAAGATAGCTCGACCAGAGGTTGCGCTCCGTAGTTCATCAGCAATACCGCGAGATGCTTCGGAAGCTGGAAGTTCTCCACTGAGAAAGGCATTCCCACCTTTAGTATCCGTGCCAGTGATTTTTCCACGGTGTTGAGTGACGTAACTGATAACACTTCCCATGGTGTCTTCCGGCGTTTTAACATCGATTCGGAGAACTGGTTCGTTGAGTCCAGGATTAGCGCTAAGGAAGCTAATGTTTAATGCAGAGGCTGTCATGATCATGATTTGCCCGGCCTTGGTGTGTGCAGGGTCTTCATGAACCGTGGCATCATACATCCCGACCTTCATGCCCATAATAGGTTCCCGGGCGAGAACACTGCTGTGACAGAAATCACGGAAGGCAGTGATAACATAGGGTTTGATTCGGTCAAGGCGTTGAACCCCACGAGAGAGATTAAGTAAGATATTGGTACCTTCGATAGCCCAAATGTTTCGTCCGAGTTTTCTATCCCATCCTGCGGCTTCACTAATGACTTTGGCTTGGTCACGTTCATCCATGTATTCGTCGAGCTTGCCATCACGAATGAGTTGAATTATCTCTGGCTCAAGAGGTTCAACTTCCATTTCTATGCGATTAAGTGACTCAGGACATTTAGTTCGAATCCGGAATCCTTGAGCCATGGGGGATTCGTGATAGACCGTAATGGGAATTCCAATCATAATATTGAGTTCTTCGGCAATTCGTTTTGTTAAGATTTCAATCTGAAGCGGGTCAATTCCACTTAGAATGTATTCACCGCTGTCCTCATCTTTCCGAAACACAGCAGTAGGATCTGCGAGTACCCATTTTCGGACGATATCGCCAAGTTTTGAAAGGTCTTGGGGGTTATCTGGTTTAATGCTCCTGCTAACAACGGGATCGGAGACATAACGGATTTTCTCGAATGGTGGGAAGTCTTTGTTTTCGATTAGAACAAAAGTTTCGCCTGCAGGCTGAATTTCAGGAAGTTCTAAGGCAAACAAGTTCCCAGCGGGAACGATAGGCACTGGGAGCAGGCTATCGAGTTCTTGGACACCTAGACGGCGTACTCGGAGCGCGCGTTTTGCGTTGAGTAAATAGATTTCATCACCTTCGCGGAGAGTCCCACTAAAGACTCGACCAATCAGGGTAGGGCGTTTTGTTCGAGGATGAATGAAGATTTTCGTTATCATTCCGACTAAAGGCGCATTCCGGTCTACGGTAAGCATTCCATATGCGGCTTGTTTAATGGGATCGTCACCGGCTTCCGCGATGCTTTTGAAGTCTTTGACTTCGTCGATTCGTTCACCCCATAGGCGGCGCATCCGATAAGGCGCTGCTTGTTCAGGGCTAGGAAGGTGGGTAATAATAACTTCAAGGAGTGCATCGTCAAGAGGGAAGTTTTCACGAAGCCACTTGATGGGTTCATCTGTGTCATTTTTAACCGCTTCGTCATATTTTTCGATTACAAAGTTTGCACTTTCTACACCTTTGCGTTGCAGCATGGGAATTGTGAAAGCCCATCCATCTTTTGCTGAGCCGAAAATGACGCGGCCATCAGCGGGATTCACTTGCCATTCTTTCTTGAATTCCTTGGGAGATACGGCTTCGATTTGTTCGTTGACCTCTTTGATGATTTGACTGAACCGTTCGATGATTTTGTCTGGTTTTAGCTTCAATTCCTTGGTGAGGCGATCGACTTTGTTAATGAAGAGAACTGGTTTGGTCCATTCATTGCCAACAGCTAAGTGGATGTTAGTGACAGTTTGGGTCATGACGCCTTCAAGTGCATCAACGAGGAGAACTGCACCATCGCTGCCACGCAAGGCACGGCTGACCTCTCCTGTGAAGCTAATATGCCCGGGGGTATCGTTGAGTTCGAGAAGATAGTCTTTATCCTCGTATTTGTAATTAAGAAGAGCTACGCTAGTGAAGATCGTTATTCCCCTTTCCTGTTCCTCGTCGTCAGTATCGGTTTTTCTGGCTTGTCCTGCATAAGTATCACTTAGAAGTCCTGCCCGTCGCATGAGGTAGTCGCATGCCGTTGATTTTCCATGATCAATGTGGGCAGTGATACTAAAGATACGACGGAGGTTCATGGGATGTTCTTTCACCATGCGTTGGATTTCTTCGGGGCTTTTGACGCGTACCATTGGGGTTCAATCCTTTCAACTTGAATTGGAATATATTCTCACACGAATATGATGGCAAAAGCCTGTGCAGCACGTCTCTTTGCGCACAATGGTCTCTCGCTCTCTGGGCAAGCAGAACCTTTGATTGCCCTAAAAGGATTACGGTAAACCAACCCATCAAAGGTCTAGCCCAATTTCTCTTAATTTGGTTTCTCCATCTGGAGAAAGAACATATTCAAAACCGTTTTCAGTTTCTACTCGGATTAGCCAGCCTTGCTTCATTAGATGGGTGAGAAATTCTTTTCCGATATGCTCTAGGCTAATTATCCGCCCTATTGCTGATTGAGAAGTGTCACCCTCGAGAGTGGCTTGGTCTTCTTGACTGCTGTCCGCAACAACTTGGGGTTCTCCATACCAAATTATAGTTGGTATCAGTTCTTCAAAGGTAGCAGGCGAGTGTTTCCACAGGGCTGATTTCAAACGGCTATCAGCAACAAGATCGACATCTGGGTCAACGAAGAGGTTGAAATCGGTTTGACCTTTGAGGAGAGGGGAGAGGTCAAGTCTATTTAACTCGTTTTGGGTCAGGTTTAATGTTTTCAAACTGGTCGAATGTGTCAGAGGAGCAAGATTAAGTTGTGTCAACAAATTTTCCGCGAGCCAGAGTGCCTCAAGCTTCCGGCAGTGCCATAACGGACTTAGATCAATATGCTTTAACTTGTTTTGGCTGAGTTCTAGCTCTCGGAGTTGCTCGCAGTGATATAATGCGCGGAGGTCAATTTGTTCAATTCGGTTGGCTCTGAGATTTAATGATTGAAGTTGTTTGCAATTCCAAAGGGGAGAGATGTCCAGATGATCAAGATCATTTCCTGATATATCAAGGTCTAGGAGATTCGTGCAGTAGTAAAGGGGAGTAAGGATGAGTTCATGAAGTTCATTCTCTGATAGATCGAGTTCCTCTAATAAGGTACATTTCCACAATGGACCAAGGTCTAGCATTTGCAAGGCGTTATTAGCGAAATCTAGTCGCTTTAATTGCGTGCAATGCAATAAAGGACCAAGATTGAGCGTTTCGAATTTGTTTTGATGTAACTCGAGGATTTGTAGATTGGTACATTTTCTGAGCGGAGACAAGTCCAAATGCACCAATTCGTTTTCACCAAGATAGACTTCTTGGAGACCTACACAGCTTTGGAGCGGAGTAAGATCAATATAGTCAAGATGGTTATCGTATAAGTTAAGCACTTCAAGGGTTGTGCATGATTGAAGTAATGAGAGATCGATTGAGATGATACCAAGTTCGGTGAGGTCTAGCGTGGGTGGACATGTATCGAATTCGATTATGGTCTCTTCCTCGTCTTGGGTTTGGTAGTTGATTTTGATCATCGTCATCAAGGAAGTGCTTCGCTTCGTTTGGCATCGTAGTGTTTATTAAATTTATAGAGCTATCGGTGCATGGGTTATTTCTGAATAAGAAAGGGATAAGGCTTTAAATGCAGTTGAATAGAAACTGTACAAACCATTCCTGCATTGCAGGAGGATAATTCAGCATGGTAGTTAAAACTTACAAGAATGAAGAAGGCGATTTCACCATCGAAATTGATTATGACAAATGCACGGGGGCTGCAGTCTGTAAAGACGTGTGTCCCTCAGATGTTTTTGAAATTGTTGATGGCAAATCCACGGCACCGAATATTGATGCCTGCGTTGAATGTTGTGCCTGCGTTCAAAATTGCCCTGAAAACGCTATCAACCATTCAACCTGCTAGTCTTGAAAAATCAGATGAAGTTTTGTTCGTTCAGGATAAAAAATGAGTTATGGCTTTATTATTTTCTAAATTTCACGTTCCACAAGTTCTTGCTGTTCAATAACAGGATGAGGTTGAAATGTCCTTAGTATTGTTCATGTAGGTGCAAAGTACTGCAAAATACTATAAAGGCACTCATGCACAGTTTCTATACTTGCGTCACGGATTCGGGTTTGTAAAGGGAACGCCAATGTCTTGGAGAAAGAAAAAGAAGAAGGAGAATAAATGGCAGAAACCCGAGACGCTAGAAGACAAAGCGCGTCAAATTCTTCATGAAGCAGCTGAACTAGCTCAAAAGCTTGAAGAAAGGGATCAAGAACTAGCAAAGGCAGACATTTGTTCGGCTCATGCTTCAATGGAATTGTGTGATGAAGCACTTGCATTGGCTAAGGGGGTTCGACCTGGGAACCCTCGATGGCGATCTCTAACAATTGTTGGAAAATCCTTAGGACGGTGTAAAGATTCTGATGAAGCCATCAAAATCGCACTGAGTCTAAAAGACGAGGAAGACCGTGACTATATTCTGGATGGAATCGCTCGTTCATTAGCTAATGCACAGGAAGTGGATAAAGCCTTAGAAGTTGTTGGAAAAATCGAGAGCAAGACTCGACGGGTTCATTCTCAAGCTGCAGTTGCAGAGTCGTTAGCCATTAATGGGCAGATTCGTGCAGCGGTACAAGTTGCTGAGAAGTTAGAGGATACAGAAAAGGCAGGACGCGTTTTAAGCAGTGCTATTGTAACATTAGCAAAGGATAATCGATTATCTGATTCAATGGATTTGCTTTCAAATATTGAGGATGAAGGATGGAAACCTGAGGCTTTAGGCGAGGTATGTGCGGCACTGGCTCGGATGAGGGCTTTGCCTAAAGCCCTTGAGATGTATGGGGAAGTCATAAGTGAAGACCATCAGACCGTTGTACTTGCTCCTCTTATCGGAGCATTAGTTGATGACGGGAAGGAATCGATGGCGTTAGCATTGATTGGGAACATCGAAAATCGGTATGCCCGAGCTATTCTAGTTGCTAAAGTTGTGGGGGAGCTAGTGGAAAACCAGCAAATCAAGAAAGCAATAAAGGTTACAGAAAAGCTCGATGAGGATGTCCCCCCTGACGCCTTGATTGAAGTGGTTCGTGGCTTTGCAGAACTGGGCGAAGTGAAACAGGCTACCCAAATGGCGATGCGCTTAGAAGTGAAAGGTTCACGAATCGCTGCTCTC
Source organism: Promethearchaeota archaeon (assembly GCA_048939595.1). Classification (GTDB taxonomy): domain Archaea; phylum Asgardarchaeota; class Hermodarchaeia; order Hermodarchaeales; family Hermodarchaeaceae; genus Hermodarchaeum. Next base: position 16,563 of record JBHLPI010000029.1, read on the forward strand.
ACTGAGATTGCTCATGCACTCACAAGAAAAGAACGATATGATGCTGCCTTAGAAGTGACTAAAGAATTAGAACGGAAAAAGGCTCGCAGCGTCGAGCAACTAAAAATCATTAAGGCTATGGCAGAAAACGGACATGCTGCTAAAGCACTTAATCTAACAAAGGAGATCGAGAGTCCTCTGTATCAAATTTATGGACTAAATCGAGTTGCCGTGGCAATCACTGGCCATGTTTTTGAAGAATATGTCTAAGCACTAGATACCAGGGTGTATCTCTTCGAAAGGAGCTGGCATTGTTTCTTCTTTTTGTGTCGTTATTTTCTTTTCGTGTAATTGAGCCCGCCTTAGAAAGAAAAGAATCACCAACGGTATGGGCATTAATACAGATGCAATCAACAATGGAAAACCTGGGGAAATTGCGAAGGTCAATCCTCCGATAATGGGTGATATAGGAGATAATGATCGTCCGATAAGATTGTATGCGGCAAGGGCATCTGGTAACTGACCACGGGGAATATTATGTGAGAGAACTGCTAAAACAAGGGAGAAGCAATGGATAAACCCATAAATAACATACAATAAGGGCAGTAAGGTAGGCAAAGGATTTATCATGAGAATTCCATAAAACCCCAAAATGCCAATGACTGGAAATATTAATGCACCAACATAAGACCAACGGTCACCAATCCATCCCATTACAGGTCCTAACACTGAGCCCGAGGCATTTGAGATGGAACCTAGTGCACCAATTTGTGCTTCAGTCAACCCCCACCTATCATAGAGGAATAAAGGCACAAACATGTTGGCAATCCAGAACAATGTGGAAATTGAAAACCAAAATAACGTGACGAAGATAAACACACGGTTTTTAAAGAACTTCCAGCTTCGCTGTGCTGCTCTTTCTTTTCGAGTAGTAGGAATTGGGGAAATTGGCAGGACCATAATGGTACTCACGATAAAAAGGATGAACGAAATGAGAAACACTAGTGAGTAACTAAAGAGAGTAATAATGAGTCCTCCGATAACAGGGCTTGGTATTCCTCCAAGCGCAATGGAGGCGGCGGATCCACCAAAGGCACGGCCTCTTTGACCACCACCTGATAAACTTGTGATATATGATCCGATGGGGGCTGCGGCGAGCATGCTTGCCCCTTCTAGGAAGGCTCCAACCAGGACCATTTGCCAATTCATAGCAAAAAGGTAGATGAGGGGAGCAGGAATAATTACGATCCAGCCTAAAATCATAGCCTGTTTTTCACCAAGTCTTGCTGTCAATATTCCACCAAGACCAATAAATAGGAGCATACTGAGAATAAATACTGTCGACCAATATCCAACCTGTACGGAATTAGCTCCAAGTTCTTCGCGCATGAACAAACCGATGAAATTACTATAAAGATAGACCCCAAATATCCAAGACATGTTTGCCAATAAGAGGAGAATATAGCTGCGACGAGGATGTTTAATCTTTGAGTCAACAGCTTGCATGGCATTTCACATAGTGTTCCGAATACTACGCTCCACTGGACTCTTTATTTAAATAATTACCCGCGAACATGACCTTTATCAAGAGCGGTCACGGTTCAAGTCTTGGTATTTGATGAGGTCGTGAAGTGCCTTGCGAAGCTTCATCAGATTTGAAACCAGTAATTTTTCATATTTCTCCCATAGAGCAAGACGCGATTGGTTAATTTCTTGATACAATTCAATGGCATTGCTTTGGAGAAACTTTCCTAATTCCCCGACAGTGGTTTTCAGGCTTGGCATTTGAGGAAAAAGCCTTTGTTCCAAATCCTCAAGAAGAGCTAGGCTGTGGGTTACGCCGATTAATAATTGGTGAGAATCCAGTTTTTCTGGAATAAATCCTTTAATTTTCTCAGGATCAGCTTGTATATATTCTAGCCACCACTTCTCAGCTGTACCTTCATAACTAAGCATCATCCGAATCGTGGATAGTTCAGCTTGTCGAAGGTAATAATCAGCTTGGTTGCGTGATTCCACAAAAATTTGGAAATTCCGAGTGAGTTGGTTAAGCTTATTCACGGTTTTTCGAGCTTCTTTAACAAATTGACTAATAGCCTCCGGTTTGTCCAAGGTGGAATCATCCAGTTGAATCATTTGTCGCCAGCCTGCAAAGATATGTATAAGAGCCGCTAAATTACGCAGGAAATTTTCTTGATCAGGGGCATTGTATGTTGCTGCTAGCAATTGCTGCATTTGCTGTAACAATTTCTTATAATTGACCTCTTTGATTCGTTGAAGCCGAAGCTCTACTATCTGTAATACAGGACTTTCTAAACGCTGGATAAACTCATCTAGGCTAACGAGTTCATCTAAAATTTCTCGAGTTCCATGAATATATTCAAGAAAATCATTGGTGGCATTGTTAACTACTAATCGAACATAGCCCTCATCTAGTTTTCGACTACTTAAGTAATCATAAACGGCGTCAGGTCCCTTAGTAAGAAGCTGGATATTTTCTTCTGTAAATTCTAAGTTATCGACTAAATCCAAAAACCACATTCGCCATCGTTCGATATTCGTTAAAATCTGATCAATTTTAGATAAACTCAGAAAGAGGTTTGACAACCACCATTTTTCTGCCCGGGCAAGACGGATAAAAATTGGTTCATCACTTTGCCCTATTTGTTCAGTTGGTAGCAGTGCTTCCATCTTTGTGATATTCGAGGGGGAATACAATTCAGCGTAAAACGTCTTCACGCTCTGGAGATAATTTAGCAAAGCCTCTTGAACGATTTCCGTTTTGCTGGCTACCGCTGTCTCGCTCATGTCTTCCCCGCCAGAGCCTTTAAAGAATATTAGTCACACCCAAATAAGACTCTTTCTTAGGCTGATTGAACCTCGTTTTTCCGAGTACGAAGCAACGGGATAAACATGGCTGAAATCATTACCAGGATAATTCCCAGCCAGTCAACTAGTGTCGGAATTTCACCAAGAAAGATGAACGCAAGAATGGCAATTTGGGCTAACATGGTACTATTGATGATAGTTGTTTCTAGTGCACTGAGTTTCTGCATGGCCTTATTCCAAAGAGTGAAAGCAACTGCGGTATTGACAATCGCTAGCCAAAGAATTGTAGTAATCCCCAATGGTGAAAGAATGATTACTGGCGTCGTGATAAACCCAGCAACTAATAGGAACATGGCTCCAATCGTCATACTAACAGCTGTCACGACAAGAGCAGACACTTCAAGCGAACGATTTATGCCCCGACCAATAATCGCTGAAAACGCATTTGCCACTAGACTAACGACCACTACTACAATACCAAACAAGGAGCTACTAATGATATCAATGGGCCAAAAATAGAAGTATGCTCCCAATAAGGCAACAAGTACTAAACCAATCTGTTTGGGATTTGGCTTTTCTTGTAGGAAAAAGAATGCAAAAATAACAACAAGTATTGTTGTGAAATTAAGGATAAAACTGACTGTGAGTGCTGGGAGAAGTGCTAATCCAATAAACTGTGTGCCCATTGTTATTGTGTAATAAACAAGACCGTAGAGGGTCAATCGGTACCACCAACTCTTAGGCAACGCCCTGACTTCTTTGCGGTGTGAGGGAATTAGAAGTGCTGCAACCAAGAGAATAATTGCAGCAATGGTGTACCGTAATCCCGCAAAGATTAGCGGTGGAATTTCAGTAAGGCCGAATTTAATAATGACAAATGAAGATGACCAAAGTATTGTGACGAAAAAGGCGGTAAGCACTGCTAGAAGATGTGTTGTATCAAATCGTCCATTTACATTGGAAGGCTTTACTGAATCCGTCACAAGTAATCCCACAATTCATTGTGCACACCTTTTGAATTGATGATAAAAAAGGTTTCTTCGAAAGCAAGCGAATTTCGAATGAAAAGTGGGGCTGTTTTAAGTGTTTTTCAGGATATCAACAACCATGTTTTGCAAAGCCTGTTCAAAATGAGTATCCTTCTCTTGTGATATTTCGATATAAGGAATTCTCAAGTGCTTAGCAAGTTGTTTCGCCTCCCGCTTGGTAACACGTCGTTGTTTCCGTGACTCTTGTCGTGTTCCAACCAGAATGGAAGGCACATTACCTAACACTCTACGAACTTCATCAACCCAGTTGATGATATTATCGAAAGAGGCTTTATCCGTCAAACTAAACACGTATACGACACCTGCCCCTCCTCGAATCAGTCGACGTCGAAGTTCGGTTAAATTTGGTGAATCAGTTAGATTCCAAATCTGTAGTTGAACACGCACGGGATCTAAATTAAATTGCCGTGCCCCAAAGGAGCTACCTAATTTTGTGCGAAATCCGTCGATGTAGACACCATCTGAGACGCTGCACATGAGTCCAGTCTTACCAACACCTTCATCGCCAACGAAGAGGATTTTCAA
>JBHLPI010000108.1:0-6378 GCA_048939595.1 Promethearchaeota archaeon
TCCAGTGCGCTCATCGCCGTTCGGACTCTGCCTTTGCCTAATCCAGTCCACCAAGCCGTATCAGCTTCCGTGATGGGCCCAAACACGTTGATGTAATGCTTGATAAGCTGCATTTGCGCGTCTTCGGAGCTGATAGCTTCTAAGTTGAGCTGGGGATAGACCGTTCGCATTAACGCGTACCGATTGGCGTGACGTGTGAGAATAGGATCAGAGACTTTCTCGCTGAACACCTTGCCTTGCTGGACTAGAATAGTCATGACCACGTTGACATTGGTCATTCGGGCCACTTGTTTACCAGCAGGTAGTTCGATGGTACGAATGAGCCCAGGAGATACGGATTGTTTGATAACATTGAGGGGTTGGGGGCCATCTTTAAGAGCTTCATAGATTGAATCGACGAGACGTTGATATTCGGAGTGGGGGATGCCCCAAGTCTTTAGTATAGACTCACTTTTGTGTTTGCCCATGCTAGTTCCTTGAAAAACCATAGGGGCTAGTGTGGTAGAGAGAATGAACAGGGTACTCCGCATGGCGGCGAGTCGGATGAGGCTACGATTCACGTACAATTCGCGATCAAGTTGCTTCCGCTGAAATTGCTTCATCCGGGCAAAAAGGGAGAGGTAGGGGGTGGTAGCACTCGTGGCGTGTAGGGCAATGATATCATTGACTACCTCGAGCACGGTCTGAGCTAGCGAGGGGGGAAGGAGGTGTTGTTTGTGGAGCAAATACTTTGCTACAGCGCTTTCTTTCACTTTCGGCATGGTCAACCCGGATGGAATTCGATAATTCACGCATCTTTTATCTTTACAGAATATAAATTGTGGAATAATACTCGATTGAGTAGGTGAAAAATCGTGAGTGATGACGAAACTATCTTACAAGCCATGAAAGAAGCTGGAAAACCGCTTCGTCCTGGTGAAATCGCGGAGCTTACCGGGTTAGATAAGGATGTGGTTTCGAAAGCCATAAAATCGTTGAAAAAGGAAGGGAAGGTAGACTCTCCCAAACGCTGTTTTTATGCTCCAACTTAGCAGTACAGCAATTTTCGGTGGAGAATTTGTATGTCAAAAAACTTTCCTTCTAATGCTACATTGGGGACCGTGATTATTGCTACACCTCACATGCACCAACTTGCCCAATTTTACCAAGAAGGTCTCCAACTGACAGAACCGCAAGCACATAACGATGATCATCTCGGCTTTCCCCTTGGAGGCACCTACCTTGGCTTCGATTTAGTCGAGGATACCAAAATCAAATATCCTGGCGCCATTTCCTTATGGTTTCGTGTCGACGATATCGAGGCTACGTTTCAGCGATTCAAATCACTGGGTGCAAAAGTCAAGTATCCTCCCACAAAGAAGCCTTGGGGAGACATCTTAGCCGCCCTCATCGATCCTGATGGTAACGTCTTTGGATTGGCACAACGCTGATTTCTTGAAATCAGAACTGACAGGGTCACACCCGCTTCATGCATTTTCTATATGCTCAACCTAGCACAGTTGATCATTTTCATGTCAAAGCGGTGGCTACCAGATCAATTATGATACCATAGGCGATACCCGCAAAGAAGGAGGGAATATCCCGGAATTCGGTCGACAAGAAGATGGCAGCGGAAACGATGAGTCCGAAAAGGAGTCCACGAATAATGGAGTTGACCCACATTCGGCTATTTTCGCCTTTGATGATGACAATTTCATCGACAAACCCGATGACTAGGCCCATGATAAGGCGGTTGTACCACATTCCGATAAGAAAGATGATGTTGGCAAGATAACCGCCAGGAATTCGGGCGCCGACACCGATGATACAGAGAATACCGAGAAGGGCACCGGTGAGGAGGGCGATGCCGAGACGTTTTCGATTTATATCTATGCACATCCTATCTATGGCAACGCTAAGGTTCTTTCTTTAAAAAAGCAAGTGGTTGTCTCGGGAATCCCTAAAAATCGGATTTCTGGTCCTCAAAATTTCGAAAGATGAGCCCATTTAGAATACTACTAAGGCAAAGGAGAAGACCTCCTGCAGCGAAGATGGGGATAGCAATGTAAAATGATAGAATACTTCCTGTGAGGAGAAGAGGCACAAATGTTAGTCCTGTTGCAAGGAACAGCCAGGCCGTGAGAAAGGTGCGGCGTGGTTGCTTAGTCACTGATTCGGCTTGGAAGAGGAGCCAACTCCATATGAAGGAGAAACAGACGAAAAAGCCGAACTTTAGAACCCAAATGAAGATCTCTGCAAAGATTGGTGAGAGTAGCCAGCTTGGAAGTAACCAGGCAAGGTAGAGGCGGAGAGTTTGATAAAGTGCATTCAGATAAAGCAGGACAACTTGATATATCTCTGCGCTTAGAAATGCCCAGCCAAAGAGGATCGGGAAGAGAAGCCCAACCTGCCCCCATTTCAGATTCATAGTTTTGCTGAAACCGAGGAACCCCATTCCAGACACGACGAATCCTATGTAGAGTCCAATCGAGAGTGCAAATAGAACTAAGACAAGAGGAACCATTGGTCCTAATGTGAGTAGTCCCATCCATGCCATAAAGTATAGAGTGGTGTAGATTGGGGCAATGATAGCAACCACTAGCATACCGATTCTACCTAGACGAAAGTAATCGTGAACCATGCTTCTCTCACAGACTTGGACCCAATTGTAGTTACCGTTGGGCTTTGCCGATAGAAAAAGGAACCTCTTCTGGTTACTTTTGGTATTCCTTGGGGATTTGTATTGCAAACTTACAGTGGAATGCTCCGGTTAAGGCGGTTTCGACGGGTTGTACTGAAACAGGTTGCCCGAAGACGTAGTCCCAGTATTTTTTGGTGAATCCGGCGCTGCAATGACAGAAGTTCGGGGAAATCTCTTTTTCGGTACCGTCTTTGATGGCGCCGCGGACCCAAGGGCAGTAGCAGACGTAATAGCGTTTCATTCGGGAGTCTTGGGTGTCGAGCATGGCTTTGATTTGGTAGGGAATTTTCGTCTGGATGATCTTATCTCCTTCCCTGATTCCGGGCGAAATCGTGAGAGTATTCTCTACATAAGCGATGCCCTCGTCGTCGACATATTGAGCCCATTCGAGGGTTCCATCTTTTTTGTGCTGGCGAAATCGGTCAAGGACTTCCTTGTGCTTAAGCGCTAAGAATTCGTCGATGTCATTGAGCCGTAGAAAGTCTTCTCGGGCTTTGGGTTCCTCGGGACGACCATGTAAACAGGGTGCCAGTAACTCGACGGTTTTCGCTTCGCCAATCTGCGCTTCTAGGCGGCGCATGACTACCTTGGTGAACTCACTTTTTGACTCAGGGTCGACTCCTAGGGGAGGCAACTCAAGATCCGCGAAGATAGCATCTCGAACATCAGTGCCACATTGTTCACCCACCCGGCTATACAGAGTCTCCATGGCATTGTACGCTTCAGCGATGTCGAGGACCTCAGCCACATAGTTGTAGTTTTCGATGAAATTGCCATAATGGATGAGGGCCCGAAGGGTATCCAAGACTGCGTCAGCATCGACGGTGACGAGATGTTCCGTGTATTGCAAAATCGCGCCTCGGGGCAGGGTTTCGAGGGCTCTAGGTTTGAAGTGGGTGCGCATGGCCTCTAATTTGGTGATGAAGCTAGTGGACTGGTCTCGGTCCACCTTTTGTTCGAACAGGTATGTACGAAACGCTAGTTCGTTCAATCTGTTACACCAATCGAGGAGGTTTTTGTTCGGTTATTCTTCGAGGCGTTCGAGTTTGAAGCAGACGGGACGGACGCCATCGGAGCAGGCGGTGTACATGATGCCGTCTTCCATCCAGCCAGAGAAGTTTCCGCCCCACCAGAGAACGGAGAGATCTTTGTAAATGTCATGCCAAGCCCAGGTGCAAAACTCGTCGGGCATTTTCAGTTTGTCGATAGTGAATTCTTGGCCATCCTTGAAGGTTTGGCATTGGGGGGCTGTTTTACCTGTGGGTGTGACGTAGTCTTCGCCAAAGACGTCTTTGGGGTGGAATCGTTTGACGACCGTGATTTTCATTTTCGGCATTTATTCTCACCATAAGGGAAGATGCTCTCAGTTGCTGAGATATTTAACGTTATGGCAACCGGCTTGTGCGATTTTCGACCGTTAAAGCGGAAACCAGATAACCACGGATTTAGCAAACAGTATGGAACGACTCATTGCTTCGTGAAGGTGAACCGGACACTGAAAATTCAAGTGACTGTCGATGCCAGTTTTGCAGAAGTGCTTCTCAGCTTCTTGGAAGTGTATTCGGAACGTAGATTTAAGGCGCTTATTCAGCACCCGGCGGCACAGCGTGTGCATGCACATGCTATCCAATGGCAAAATACGGATGATGACCTCAAAACCTTCTGGACCACCATTTTTGAGCAGGAGCGCGCGAAAGGTCCGTACTATCTGCAGCACGTTCAGGATGCTCTTAGGTATGTTGATGCGTATTCGGATCAGCTCACTGAGGTGCTTGGTGAAATCCAAGGTTATCTCCCATTAACAACGAGTATCGACTGTACATTGTACTTGATACTTGGTTATGATATTGGGATTGTCAGCCAAGGTGATGCCCTGCTTAATTTGGGACATCCACTTTTCCAACAGGACATCCGGGAGCTTGCTTACTTCGCGATGCATGAGGTGCATCACGTGGGTTTTACACAACTGCACCCGTTCTTTTCACTAGATGAGTTGCTAACTCTTGATGATTTGGGTGATGCGATCCAGTATTCTACGCAGCTTGAGGGGCTTGCGGTGTACGCGGCACTGAGACGGCGATTGAATGACCAAGTGCTGACCCATGAAGATTATACAGTGTTACTGGATCCGTTGGAATGTGAAAAGCGCGTGCAACGCTTTTTTGATATCTACACCAATCTTCGGACCACACCGAATCGTCCACTTGTAGACCGGGATTTAGAATTGTTTGATATTATGAGCCGGTCACATCAACGGCTCTGGTATATAGCTGGTGCGCATATGGCTCGGGAGATCGATTTACAACTAGGTCGAGAAATGTTACTTCAGACCATAATTGGAGGTCCTGAGAGCTTTTTCCTCACCTATGACCAGCTTCTAGATGATCTGTAACCGTTTTTCAAAAAAATTAAACAAATAAAGGGAACACTCACCGATACTACTTAACGTTACTAATACGATTGCCACGTGGAGGCATCTATTGTGGGTGAATCGCTGGAATGGCTTGAATGGTATTATGAGCGGCTGGGTGAAGAAAAAAATGTGAACCTCCAACGGAAGGATTCTTACACCAACTGGGCCTTGGTCACCCTACTAGGGTTTCTTGCCATCTACGGCCAGATCTATTTCATCGCTTTACCATCCATTATTACTCTAGCGGCCTTGGCCATTGCGATTATTCTCATTTTCCGGTTTTACTTACGTTCCTGTATCAGCTACGCGGATATCCGCCGCCAAAACCTCATCCGCCGGGCCATTGAACGCCACTGGATGCACGGTAAACCCTCCATTAACCGCATCAAAGCCCTGATTAAAATCTTCGATCATGAGTGCTGGGCCGTCGATTCTCTCGGGCGTACGTTACGCAGTCAACTCAAAGCAGGGTTCATTGTGCTCTTCCTTGCGCCCATCCTTGCCCTCCTATGGGAACTCGTTAGCCTTCACCTGCAATTCTTCCAAAACCCCATTCTCATGTTGGAGACACTAATTTTCAGTTATGCCATCTTCATTTTCATGATTGTTTACATCATTTTGGAATTAATTGCGGTCAAACGCCATAAACCGCTACAACAAAAGCCCCAAAAGTCGAAAGAACCCTTAGAGCAATAAACGAAGGCTAGTCGTCTTGAACTTGGGCAAGATGCTTAGCGAGTGCCTTCTTATCTTGCAGATTGGCGAGCCGACCAATCATGATGCGCTGAGCTTGTGGGGACCCCGCACCGTGCATGGATTCAGTCAGATAGCCCACAGCAGCTCGTCCCATGGTGAGGTTTTCGATGAGTCGGAGCATTTTGATGCGATTCAATGTGCTTACATCTTCGACGCCGACCAGATACTTTTCGATGATGCTTCGGGTCTCGGGATTTTGCAGTTCCTTGGCACTGGGGCAGGTCACAAACAAGCCCCCCGCGATGTCCTGTAGCAGACGCGCTATTTCAAATGGAAACCGAGTCACATTCTGCTTACAAACGTTTGCCAAGAGAATATCGACCAGGTAATTTCCAGCGGGTGTGGCGGTTCCGCAACTGGAACAGGCCATGCCACAGGCATAGAGCGTCTCGTTGAGGTGGACCATTTCGGTGATTTTGTCTTTGATATGGGCGGCTTTCTCGACCCCGTTGTATTCGGCGATGGTCGCGGCTGCACCAATGAGTACATCTCCCACGCCGACTTTACAGCCTCCGTAACTTTGGCGGTG
>JBHLPI010000030.1:0-20399 GCA_048939595.1 Promethearchaeota archaeon
TTACACTTCCACCCACCCTTGATCGAGAAGATGCCCTTGATGCTGAAACGGTCATTACGCAATCATTGAAGCATCTAAAACTTTCTGCCGTTGGTGATGGACAGAATACATCTGTAGATGAAGTGTATTGGGGGACTCGGGCGCCGCGGATTATCTTTCAGGTTAATGCGACGAATCAACCTCAGTCAGTCTCCTTAATGGTTGCTAAACGGGCTGTGATTCGTGACCTATGGACTGGTGAGCAATTGACCCAGAAAGGTCCTCAGGAAATTGAGTTGAAGGCTCATGAGTTTCGTATCTTTGAGGTGGTCCGATGAAGCGTCTTGATGAGAGTTATGAGTTTCAAAACGTGGAACCGGCGCATTGGTTCAACCTGATATCTACACTCCCCCAGTTTACTAGTGATCGTGGAATCCTGTTCTTATTGTATCAGGACAGTGAAATTATTCATGCCTACCATTCCAAACAGGGTCTTCGACCTGATTTAACCGGTCCCTTCTCAACTCCGTCGATTGAAGTTCAACAGATGCAGCAACGAGAAGGAATTGACGCTGTCTTTATGATAGAACAGGGACTAATCGTATACTTATTGGCAAAAATGCAAGCTGCCTTTACTCCTGAAATCGATATTTTCCAATATCTTGAAATCGCCTATTCAAGTATTGAAGGGGAATTCAATCGACGGTTTCATGTTTTTCCCCGTGAATTTTGGGAGAAAGGTCTATTCTCATTATTCAACCGAATTCGTGTTGTGCTAGATGAACTGCCCACGAATTTCGTGGGTGTCATCACAATCTTTGAAGAAAAGACCATATGGGCAAGCCTCATTGTACAGGTTACTGATGGTCGAATCCAACGAATAACAACCACAAAAGCCTTCGAACCTCTTGAGTTCACCATTGATGATTGGCAATCAGATTATGGGAAATTGCTTGAAGTTGTGGCCCGCAAATTTGGGTCGCCAACCTTAGGATTTTTCACAGATGACGAAACCTTACGCTTTCTAATGCGAAGTGAAACACCACTTGAGTTCATTCGTCAAGCTCGGCGCACGAACCAGATTATCCTAGATCCGCTTCCGAACCGTATTCGAAACCAACTATAAGAATTAGGTTAGGATTTTTCGTTTTTGAATAACAACTGCACCTACAACAAGTATCATTATAGCTACACACACAATACTTAGGATCATGCCCACTTCAATAGGAAGCACCCAAGGAGCCATTATTGGAGGAGCGCCAGTTTCAATTTTTAGGGAGAAATTACCTTCATAAGTATCGTCAATAACTGGGGAAGGGGCTGTATTGTTACACATATCAGCGAATTCAGGAAACGCGGGAAAAACGGTTGTAGAGATGTAATTTCGGCTTAGAGGTGCAGCAAAAAAGAAGGCTTCTTCCATGGTCACTTCTCCATCGATATCCCTATCAGCTGATACATTTAGTAAGGCATTGGTCAGGTAATGATTGAAAACCTCTCCAATTATTGGCAATCCCTCTTCAGGTAATCCTGCCCAAGAATACTCATTGGCTTCAGATGAGGAAATGTGTACATGAGGCGCCTCATCATCATAAAGGGATTGAATGAAAAGCTCTGATGAACATGCAGAAGCAATGAAGATTTTTTCTTGACTCTGGAGATTCTTCCAGTGGTTCGGAAACCAGGTTTGCCAATTGATTTCTTGGAGGAGATAGTTGCCATGGGCAAAAACAAACCATAACACAACATCATTCGCATCAGCGTTTGCCACTAGGAAATCAAAGGCTGCTAAGCCAACCTGCTGATCGATAAGGCCTTGATAAATTATGATGTGATGGGTCTGCCAGCCCAGAGTCCGAAGAGTGCTATTCCATTTTCTGGTATCACTGTAACCGGTTTCCAGATTGGATCCAGATGGGTAGCAATTCATTTCCATCAGCACTGCCCATCCCTCTCGCGGATCTTCGGGGGGTTGAAAGCTGGTGCAGGTATGGTTGGAGACAAGAAAACTGAAGGAGCTTAGTGAGCTCAGAAGAATGGAAATGACAAAGAGCCAACGAATTTTGTTTTGTATCTTAAAGTTCACCAAGAAAGCTCCTACACCTTATTATGAATAGGTTGTTGTTGAAGCTTCAAAATTTTTTGGTCTTGACAAAGAAAAAAGAGAGGAACTGCCCAGAGCACGACCCAGCAAAACAGCTTAGAGTTTTTCGAGACAAATATTTCACTTTATACATTTTTCTTTATACTCCAAGTCGGTGCAGCTCATCGTAAAGAACCTGTTTGATTGAACTCAGGTTTTGCCGTTGTTCAGTATATTTCTCACTGCTCATGGTTTCCTTACGCATCGATTCATCTAATTGGCTCAAAGCCTTTTCAACATCTACAAGTCGTGCACGCAAGAAGTTTCGAATGTCCTCTATGTCACCTTCACCTCTCAATGGCTCAGGTCGAAATATACCTGTAATTAGTCCGTCCATCATTCGAAGAACTCGACCCCCAATTCGGGCCACAGCCGGATCATGAGTCACCAATAAAATCGTCTTAGACTGCTCTTCATGAATCTGTCGAAGATAATCCACAATTTCTTGCGCCGTTTCAGTATCCAATTCACCCGTCGGTTCATCAGCTAAAATTAATGGAGGGTCATTGGCTAGCGCTGCAGCAATCGCCACCCGTTGCAACTCTCCCCCACTTAGCTCATATGGTCGGTGACGCCGTCGATTTTCCAGATTCATTGCACTCAGCAACTCATTGACCCGCATTTCACGTTCGTGAGACGGCATATCCAACGTTATCATGGGCAGGGCAATATTCTCCGCCGCCGACAGGAACGACACCAGGTTCAGAGTTTGAAACACATGACCCACATTCCTTAATCGATAGTCAGACAAGGCCTCTTCCGTCAAATCCGTAACCATTACATCTCCCACCTTGACGCTGCCTGTAGTCGGTGGGAGTAGCCCTCCAATAATCGAAAGTAACGTAGTTTTTCCACTCCCGGACGGTCCAATAAGCGACACCAATTCGCCTTCTTCAATGACTATCGATAACCCACGCAACGCACGAACCTCAATGTCCGTCATTTTATAGACCTTCCACAATTCATCGATTTGGATAAACGTCACATCTTAACCTTCCCGAAAAACCAGTTGCTCCCGTTGTAAGATGACATGCGTTCGATACAACAAGGGAATGAGAAACAAGGCAAGGACAATGATGATACTCAGAAGCAGGAAGAACTGCGCGGGCCACTCAAAGACCAAACGCCGTGGAACTCCGCCAAGGAATAATCGGTTGAGAACGAGTGTAATCCCATAGGTTGTTATGATGCCAACAAACAACCCCAGTCCACACACAAGTATACCAATCACTCCGAATTCTATGAGCAGAACCTTTCTCACACTTGTCCGGCGCACGCCTCGAATATGTAGAATCCTGAGATCGTCAGTTCGTTGGGATAAGGCGTATTCCACCATAACCACCGTTCCGATTGCCCAAAGAAGGATGGCACCAATAATAGCTAATCGTTGAAAATCCAAGAATGCACGCGCTAGGGGCATGGTGCGCCATGCCGATAATTCTTCACTGAAGAAGCGCACCGCTAAAAGATTGGGAATATCAAGTGCATTTATCTGGGCTTGAATTTGTTCTTGAGACCTGAAGGGCTCTAACTTGAGAAGAATCGCAGGCTCCGAATCTTCTGATAAGTTGTATAGTGTCAGAGCTGAATCCCAGGACATAATGTTTGGCCAAAAAGGTGTGACTGTCATAAATCCAATCACGGTCATCTCGACGAGTGTTCCATTGGGGTTCCAATCAGGATAAATTGAAAAGGTGCGATTAAAACCTATGTTCTCTTCTGCAATTAAATAGCTGGTAAATAGAACGGTATCAGGGCTTTCTTGCATCGTTGTCATGAAGTTCTCTGGGGTATCGCCCACAAACCACCCCTCTTCATAATAAGCTGTCGATAACCATGTCTGGGGGTCGATTGCCAAGAAATGAAATGTACTCGACACAGCAGGGTGAAAGCTGGTCTCATTTCTGACTTTGAAGAACATGATGGGTGTTACACCTTCAACGCCTTCAAGACCCTGCAGTCCCTGAAGTGTGGTTGTAAGATTGGTCAGATCTTGTAATTCCACTCGAACATCGGCCCCAATATCGGTGGCAAGACTGCGATGTTGAAACTCCATTTCAGATGTAAGTAAACCAATGGTTGAAACCACAAAACTGAATACTAGAAGTAAGAGCAACACCATTGATCCCATCTGTCTTCGACGGATTCCAAAATCTCGGGACGCTAACTGTCCGAAGTACCCAAATAGGCGTTGCGCTGTAATCTGAGCAAAACGTCCTAGTTGCTGGGAGTAGATAATGAAAAGTCCAACGAAGCCCACGATAAAAAACACAGGTCCCAGAACAGTCAAGGCAATATCGAAATAGAGGTACGCCGTAAAGAGCCACCCACCGATTAATCCAATAGGAATATTCGCTTGATACAGAATGTCATCTAGAACTAGTGATGGAAAGGGAATGCCAAATAACCAAAAAAAGAGCCGGTAACCCCCTAGAAGTAGCAGTAGCCAAAGCGTAATACGCACACTACGCCGAACCGGTCCCAGAGAGAGTACATCCGCTGTGAGAATTGAATTGACGGGTTGTTGCAAAAATCCTCTCAATTCAATAACTATCGGTAATAACAGCGTAACTAGAATGAGACCGAACGTTAATAGGAGCACAGGCCACGGTGCCAGTGTGAGAGCTACCTGCGGTGGATATCCCAGCAACATAAGGATAAGCGAACCCAAGAGTGGTCCGATAAATATAGCGGTGATCATTGCAACTGTTGCTAAGAAGATGAGCTCAATGAGTTGCATTCGAATGAGTCGTTTGTTACTCATCCCTTTGGCTAAGAGTAGACCAAACTCTCGGTGGCGTAGATTAATGAGGGTTTTTCCGATTTCATAGTTGAGAATCATGGCCAATCCAAAGATAAGCAATGATGCAATTGCGGCACTTTCAACCAGTTGTATGCCAAAGGGTCGGATGCGTTCTAGGGCATCCCGGACATAATTCCTGGTTTGCATATTCCATGGTAGGAGGAGTTGATTGAGTGATGTATCGATTTGTTGTAACGTGGCAATCGTACCCGCTACGTCGGCGGGGCTCAGGATTTGATTTAGATTGAGATTCACCAACACGCGACCATCAATGGAACTGTGATATCCCTGGCTTGAATAGTGTTCCATCAGGGGTTGGAGTGTCAGCTCCCAACTTGTAACGAGAATATCGTTTACTTCTTCGGGGCGCGGAAAGAGAGGTTCTTCACCCCAGACTCCGTATGGAATCGTGAGATTGTCCAAGGCGATATTTCGGGTAGCGCTACTCAACTCAACAAAGCCGACAACGGTTACATTGAGGTAGGATGTGTTGGGAGACCATGGAACTGTGAAATACTTGATGGGGACAGATATCCTGCTCCCCCAGGTGTAGCTGGCGGCATTCGGTGAGCGAATATCGATGTAAGTCTCATTTGCGGCGAGGGCCAAGTTACCTGACACGATCCGTATTTCATCATGGAACGTTGTGTCTTCCGGAAAGCCAACCATCTCATAATTAATGGGAGAGTAGCCGACACGTTGCGCCCAGTTCACGTAGGGTTGCGCTTGAATGGTTTCACAAATGTCACGCAAGTCTGAGTCGAAGAGGAAGGACTGATTGTTCGTGGAGGTTTCTTCGATGCTGATGTGGATAGGCGTCTTCGTGAGAGGTCCGGCAACGGTTATGGCTAAGAAGCCTTCACCCATAGCATTCATGGCGAGGAAAAGACAAGCAGCAAGCGTGCTACTCACGAGGAGGAGGAGGGTTTGACGGGGTTTGCGTCGAAATCTCTTCAGGGCGTACCCGAACGTTATCGTCCTTTGAGTCAACCACCGTCCCTCACATTTATCCTATACGGATAATATATTGAAAAGTAAAAGTTTTACTAAATCATATTTTTTCGAGACACAGGTGAATAAGGCGGTGATTCTTGTTCTGTAAGGTCCCAAGAATTTTTCCCTTCCATTGGGCAGTTCCTTGGCCTTCCTCGATATCCAGGTGCTGACTAAGACGCTGCACTTCTTGCAGCATCTTCACTCGAAGCGCTGCTACTTTCCGTGCTGATGTGGCTTTGGGGGCTGCAATTTCATACGCAAACCGACCAATCAAATGCTTGTGGAAGTGCCGATAAGTTTCGGGACTATCAAACACCTCAAGAGCTTGAACTTCGTCTTCACTTATTACGGCAAGTCCAATCTGGTGAGGGAGTGGTTGGATTCCTTTAATTGTCGCTTGGATTTCTTTTGCGGCTTTTTGCTGCACTACACTCAACCGGGATGAGTTCTCCGCTTTATCTAGTAGGGGTTTGCCTTCAATAGTGGTATGTTTGAGTTTTTCTCGGTGTGCTTTGACCTTCATCCGGACGCGATCCTGAGCAGCGACTTCCCCTGCAATGGATGAGCCCCTAACACCTGGTGAGGCCACTATATAATGTTCGACATCGGTCATAAGACACTGGTATTGTCGAATTGGATGAACGTCATGGGTACATCGGCAAGGTAATTCGACTTTGGTTTTGGGAGGCACAAGATGACTCCCAATGATAATCCGAGATTGGGTTCCTTGAGCATGGACATCCATACCCGCGATAAAAAGAACTGACTTCGCAGCATTGTTTGTGGCCCAAACAGCATCTATCCGTCCAGAATCCTGGAGATTAACTAGCCCTTGTTCAAGGGCTTCGTGGACTGTAATATACTCCCTGGGATTATCCTCTTTCTCGGTGAGTATGGGAATATAATGGGCATTTCCCACTGGAAAAGGATCTCCCAGTTCAAAGGAATCGAAGGTTTCGATAAGGTCTGATAATTCCTGTTGTGTTTTAGTTATTCTTTTTCACCATTCCAATATGTAATATGTAATTTGTAATGTAATTACATTCTTTACTGCAGGTATAAAAAGGTTTGCCCCAAAAGCCATTTTTTCCAAAATAGAGAACTGGAAAAAATCAAGCAGGAGGAGTAAACGCCTAGTCAGTGTCGCGAACAGCTTTTGCGAGGCGGTCAAGCAGTTGATTTCGTTTGCGTTCGTAGAAGGTCTTGGTTACTTTGCCATCCCTGTATTGGAGTTCCAAGGCGCCAAGGAGGTCTAAAACAGCCTGCTTTTCTATTTCGGTTTCGCTGAGGAGATCAACCGGTGGTACATCTGAAGTTTTCTCGTCTTGGTGCACAGCTCGACGATGTTGATAGACAGTAATTACTTCAGTGTCCAGATCATCAAGTCGGGATTGAAACTGAGATTCCGCCTCTTCTGGAGTCTTGGATGAAGCAACCAAATCCTTATGAATGGCTATTGCTGTTGAACGATTTTTTAGAAGGGGGATTAACCAACTGGGAATATTAGGATACAAAAGATCGATGTCGTCAACATTATCCCCGGTTGCAGTCACTTCATCTGACAACGAGGAAGGCGATTGGGGGTTATGGTCCAAGGGTGTATATGAGGGACGCCGCCATCGACGCTGTCGACTACGTAAGCGACGCCGATGTTTCCTTTGAATGAGATATAATGCCCCATTGATGATGAGAATTGCTCCGAGGATTCCACTTATGAGAAGAAATACTATTCCAAACACTAGAAGGCTTAGGTACAGATCATAAATTGTATATTGGTAGATGGAGGCCGAAGACAGGAAAAATAGCCCACATATCAGGCAGGTCAGGAAACCGAGGATTAGGTAAACTCCTGAGGAGAGTTGGTCTAGCCAGCGATGGGGTACTCTGATAGATCTTGGGTCCCGATGGTAGAGCACCGGATGGTTAGTAATAACCTCTAAACCTCCAAGCTAATCTAGTCTTATATCCACATATTCTTTTGCTCAACTTTTGAAATCACTGTTTTCTAGGACCTAACAGCGCCGGTGTGGACCAGTACTAAGATGACGAGTTGTATTACGCCGACGAATATTGTTAAGAATGCGAGGAATCGTAGATAACTAGCATAACTGATAAGATATGGAATATAAAAAGCTGCGAGATTTAAGAAATACCACCCAACCGTTAGACAAATGACAATACCGATTAGTAGGGAGAGGAATACCCATGGATAAATACGCCTTTCAATCCGCGAATATACTATTTTAGCCTCTGAGCTGATTGCTTTTCGCTTCCATTCACTCTAATGAATCCGTTAAATAAAGCAGTTTTCGTTTAGGCGTATTCCTAAGCCTTTGAACTGCTCTTTAATTGTAGTTGAAGTGTGCGAATTTGAAAGGGGGAGAGTAAGACTGTTATCTGTTTCGGAGTGGACCTTGCTAGAGAGATTGGTTCAAGTTGTTTTTCGGCTAAATCGACTAATGCGGCTTGCCTAATTGAAAAGATGGAAGAGATTTGGACTTTTGAGGAGCTGCCGTTTGTATTGTAGAAGCGCAAAATTGTGGAATCAGTTTGTTCACCTTTCTTGAGGCAGCTGAAGGTACAGGTTTCAGGGGAAATCGAAAGGAAATGCTGGGAAGGTGGTGAAAGCCCTCTTGTGGCTCTGTGTAATTGAATGGCTTTCAGGGGAGTGATATAAAGTTGGGTGTCTTGGCGAGTAGTGGGGGTCTTCCAAGTTCCTTCATGAGGTATAATTGAATAATTCGCATAATACTGTCCAAGGCATTGCGCTCTGTTTGTAACCATTGGTGGACCAGCATGACCTCGACGTGTTGTAAGGTCATCACAAGAAAGCCAACCGATGGACCGAAGCAATGTTAAGGCGATGGTACGATGCGGATCTTCAAGGACTTCGTATTCAGGGAGTCCACGAGTTGTGATGAGTAGACCTTGTTGGTCATCAGTGACATCGAGGAAGGTTTGGAGGGCATGAGTAGTCGTGGAGTCCTCAAACCACCCCATAGCTTTGCCAGGAACCTTGGGCTGTTTGAGAATTGAGGTGAGATAGTATTCCATCATCATGGGATACAGCTGGGCGTCCCACTCTTGTGGGGCAGGTCCTAGAGGTCTTTCGGTCACGTGGAAAGGAGTATCTCCCCATGCTGTTTTTGTATGAATACCCGTTGGGAACAGAACTCGGAGGCGGTGGTCTTTTGCCCTATTCTGTATTGTATGTTGTATATCTATCCGTGGTGAATTCGAGGTGACTGTGATTAGAGTATGAATTGTAAGAGTCGTAGTTTTCGAGCTGCGGCGCCTTCGGGTTTTATGGGCCATTTTTGGCACTTTAAGCTGCATTTGAACTTCCAGGGTAATGGAAACCGGTCCTTCTTCAAGAAGCCGAACCTTGCTATGTATTTTGTCTTGGTTGGTTATCCGTTGATCTTGGTGGGGTGGGCAGAAATTGTATTCATCCCCTACATCGCCGGTGTCCTCAAACATTAAGAGGTTCTGATAAGTCTTATTGGTGGGTTTATGATGCAGGTTGAGGGTTCCTGTTTTTGTGGAAATTTGAAGTTGAATGAGGGGATTTTCGATGCTATAGATTTCACCGCTCTGCTGCACCTTCAGTTCGGATTTTTGTGATAGGCGGGAATCGGTTCTGTCAGTTGTTAGATAATAGGTTGAATAGCCGAGACTGGGAATAGCTTCAGCACAGAAGGTAATCATAATTTGGTTTGTTTTATCTGGCAACCGAGGTTCTCCTTCATAAAGCCGAGGTAATGTGTGGAAATCAAGTAGGGATTGAAAGGATGAATCCAGATTTTGGGCGGGGATCATCTGGAATTGAATCTGTTCTCCCGTAGCTGTATAAAGGGCTAGTTGAGTCTTTTTATCCGGTGAAAACGGGAGGTTGAGGAGGATTCGGATTACACCCGAAGCAGCCCAAGGATGTGGGTTGAATACACGAAAGGTTGCAATGGGAGGTTGGGGAAGTTCAGTTGATGGACTTGAATTCGTGTGGGTATTGATATAGTGGATAGCTTCGGCGAGGAGTTGATGCCCGAGTTGTTGACTCCAAGTAAAACGGCGTTCCATATCTTCGTGAGTAGCATCGACACTGCAACCACAAATTGAATCATGTGGGTGATTTTGTAGAAGAAGCTGCCACGCTCGCCGTAAAGGAATACTCGGATATTGTGCCCCTAGCCACCACGCAATAGTTGAAAAGGGTTCCACCCATCTTTCGAGCAGTTGCTGGGTTGAGAAATTCTGTTGTTTCAGATATAACCGAGTTGAAAATACTCCAGGAAGAATAGGAATATACTTACTGGCGTGCTGCTCCCCTTCAATTACTGGTAATTCCGCTAGATTCACTTCGTTTTCAATGATGTCGAAGTATTCTTTGAATGTGCCATGCTGAACTGTGACTCCTTTGAGCTCATTGATGAAGTCGGCGAAGAGCTGATCAATGAACGGACTCAGTTCATCGATTCCTGTTACTTCTTTTTCAATAGGGCTTTTCCCGAAAGCTCCGAGTAGTTGGGAAACGGTCCTGCCTTGCAGTATATCATCAGAGTGGAACCGTTTGTTTATCTCACGAATCAATTTGGGGAGATATGATTGTGGAGGGAGATGGTCGCTTCCGTTCATAAGAAGGGCGGCAGAACTGGTTCCTCGGAGAGAGAGGACATTTAGAGGCATAAGAATTTGTGCAAGTGCGGCATCTACCGAATTAGGCAGGTTTGCAGCTGTGGAGTAACTTGTACGTAGATGGACGAGAAGAACTTCTGAACCGTCTGGTGCCCGCCATCGAAGTTCGGTAGGAAGTGTCTTTCCATGGTCTTCTAGCCCACGCCACCAGACGCTTTTGTTAATATCGAACCCACGAAGAATTTGAGGAAGCTGGGCAATATGGCCAAAGGCATCTGGCACATAACCAATAGCCATTACATCGCCAAATTCACTAGCCAGTTGCCTACCAAAGAGTAGATTCCGAATGAGCGATTCACCACTGACGAGGAACTCATCAGCCAAAACATACCAAGGACCAATCTGGATGCGATTCTGTTCAATGAGTTGCTTGAGCCGGAAGCGATTTTCTGGACGTAGCTCTAAATAATCTTCTAAGACGATCGTCTGCCCATCTAAGTTAAATCGCAAATAATCTGAGTTGCTTTCCATAAGTTCGATGAGCTGATCCAAGGTCTTCACCAATAACCATCGAAACTTTTCAAAGGGAAGATACCATTCCCGGTCCCAGTGCGTGTGACTAACAAGAATAACTTTTCGAAGTGATGGCATCCGAAACCACCCTTAGAGGGCGAGTTGATAGTATGAATGTGGTTCCTTGACTTATACTCTTGTGATATTCGGAACTGCAGTCACTCTATCCTGAATTCTTTTCCTTCGTTTCTACAAAGAATCTGAATGCCCATCTAACTTTTCATCGATGCGGGCAATGGTTCGAAGAAGCTGCCGACGTTTACGAGTATAATAGCTAGGTGCAAGAGTCTTCTTCCCACGCTGAAGGACTAATGAAGCCAAGAGTTTATTCGCCACACTTCGTTCGATAAGGAGCTGTTCTAGGGTCCGTGTAGGTGACTCGTATGTTGTCGAGATCATAAGAAGGTTAGCATTCAATTCTTCGATTGTGGCTTCTAACTCTGGTAAACGGCGATGAATCATACTAAGGGGGAGCAGAGGAGGATCCATTGAATCGTAATCGCGGGGAATGGATACTATTTCACCTGACTCAGTACGAATGGTTGGCCATACTTGCGTGGGGGTTGTCTCATCCCAGTGTATTACTTCATGATATGGAAGAGTCTCTGATGGTGGCCCTCGAAATCGAAGGCGATCAAGTAATTGCTCACGGTAATCATCATCCACAGCAAGTGGAATAACGACAAGTGCGAGGGCAATAGCAATAATGAAAACTATCCCAAAGACCCAAATTTGTTCTCCAATAATAGGCCCCGCTGCTGCTATCCAAATAATGACAAAAACAGAAATGGGTATGATCAGAACACAGGCAGCCCACCAACTTCTTGTGTTACTAGTAGCTGGTGACGCAGGTTCATCCATTGGGAATTCCCTCACCGATAAATGAGGGCTAATCATTGATATGTGTTTTCAATGAAGATGGGACTCAATTTCACATCCAAAGCAACCTAGGATACGGAGAACGGCATCTTTACTTATCCGGAACCCTCTCTGCCTTTTAGTAGCCACAAAGTGAATCAGTTCTTGGTGGAGGAATCACTTAAAATGACACAACTCATCCAACCGCAAGCAGAATCCGATCATATTCTCTGGGAAGTGCTCCGCGAATTACAACCCCATCGGGATCCCAATCAACACCCTGCTATGCTTCGTGCTAGTCAGGTGCAACGGCTCCGCCCCTTGCTTGATTATGCTTGTCGACTTCATTGGCGAGCAGGTCCAACAGAAGAAGGAAAAGCAGCCTTGAAGCGTTTTGTCTACAGATTTCTTAGCGGGGATATCCCGTTTTACGACTAGGTTTGTGTTTCAACCATTGCTCAAAAGAAGGTTTGAGGAGAGGATGCCCAACCGCTGGAGGGTCTCCTCTCCTTAGACATTCATCAGTTATCCAGTTTATTTCTTTAGATAGCGGTTATAGATCCAGCCCCCCACGATAACAACGACTACAATTATTACACCGATAATGATGTATTCGAGGGGAATGGGTTCTGGAGGTGGCGGTGTTGTGGGGGTTCCAAGATATTCGCCAGCTTCCCAATCCCATTGAAAGATTTGAGTGAAATAGTTGGCGACTCCTGAGTGCGAAATGATAACACCTGCTTCTCGATTTTCACTTACGGATTCATTACTCCAATTTATACTCGATATTAGAACACGTTGGTTATCGGCAATGACTCCTTTATTGTGGGTCCAACCGAAATAGGTCTGATTTGTGAAGGCTACTTGTACACCATTAGCCAGTAACATATCGGCGACAGCTTGCATTCCTGAACTTCGATTGTCTAGCATCACTCGACAAGTCACACCACGAGCTGCTGCGGCAATTATCGCATCGTTGAACTGATTAGGTGACCCATCCCAGTCGATTTTAGAATACATTTGTTGTACATCTAAGGTTGAGGTTGCACTATCAATGAGGGCAACAATTGGGGGAATACACTCATTCGGCGACACTAATGATGTTATAGTCATAGTTCCTGTGAAGGTTTGGTTATTGAATGGAGCGGGATATGGGCCAGTGTAAGTTGCATCAGAAAGATAATCATAATCCCCACCATCTTGGAGGTAAGGTGTCGCTGCGGCTACATCATCAGCAAACACGTTGAGGAAGTATTTCACAACTTCGGGATTCCGAATCGCTACCCCCCATTCACGATTGCCATCACTGTTAATTGGAGGAATTCCTGATTTCGCCCAATTGGCACTTTGCACAATTACAACTTCTCGGTCGATGATAATAAACTTCGAATGGTCGAAGTTTAGATCCGACCGGGAATAATAGGCCTGCACATGGGCTCCATAGCCAGGAAGACTCGAGATGTTAAAGAGAGAGGCATGGGTCCAATGATTTTCAGATGCACTTGCCCATTTTCTGGATACAATGACCTGGATATTCATGGTCCCATTCCGACCAAGTGCTTCAGTAAATTCCCGGAGAAGAAATCCATTGCTTATAGCATACATTTCCATTAGGATCTCTTTCTGAGCTGACTGAAGATAATTAAGAGTCACATCATATGAAGTATCAGGAGATGAATAACATTCCACAGTAGCAGATCCGGTTGTTGTGTTAGCGACAAATTCCCCGATTTGCGCTCGAGTAATCGGTGGAAGAGTTGTTGTATCCATTGGTACCAAGACAGGTTGAATGAACACAACCATGCTCAGGAAGGCAACAATAGCAAGTAATCGAAACATGTTAGAACGTTTCATAGTAACACAATTCCTGTTAAGCCTAGAACACTTTTGCAGATTCTGGCACATTTTCCTATTATAATCTATCACCTTTTCCTAGATTTTCGGATTAGAACACGACAAAACCCAATATTTGGGAAATTCGCGATTGTTTCGTGATTTAAAGCCCTAGTCTTCTTGTGTTAAAATCTCGTGAAAAGTTGAAATAGGATGCAGGGAGTATATTGAGTACTTTATAGAGGTAGCGTTTCAAAAATCGAAAAGGTGACGATTGTGGCAAAAGAGCTCAAATATTCCTATTCTCACTTCCCACCCGCTGAAAAGGCGTTCAAGTGTCTTGTGGGTCGGTTACACTTGCAGGTCCGCGAAGAGGACATGGGAGGCGGCCTTAGAGCATATAATGAAGATCGCAGTTTTATAATGCAGTTGCAAACTCGAGTAACTGAAAGGGGAGGAATGACTGTAGAAGTGCATATTCGTGTCCCCAAAGACGAGCTTATTTCAGATGTAGTTGCTTGCTTTGGTGAACCTGAAAGGGAACGGAAAATGGCACCAACAGCGAAAGATTTTGCTAAAGTTATATTGGTAACTGAAATGAAAGAAGATGCAGAAGCTTTTGTGGCAGATGTGTGTGCACAAATGGATATCACCGCTGATCAGTTCGGAAATTATAGGGCAATGGTCATTACAACCGCGGGCCTTCCCGGAGCTTCTAAGGAAATTAAAGATGCGGCAAAGAAACTAAAAACCCTTTAACGGCTCATTGGTGATTTAGATAAATTACCCAAATCTAAGTTCGTGTGTTTCGGATTCATGACCGCACACAGGGCATTGGTATTTCTTTTTCTTGTACACACAAGCACGATGAAACGAGGCGTTACAATTGGAGCATTTGATTGGTGTTTGAACCATCTTTCCGCACGCTTGACAGACATCATCGGAACTCAAAATATCACATTCCTATTAGATTAGTACCCACGAACTACATGATTAAACGTTTCTCTTGTATTTTTTTAGACTAATTATGCCTGTTGAAACCTTAGACTTCCTTCTCTTTGATGTAGGGGACTCCTATGGCCTTTGGTGGTATTGATCGCCGAATAATTCCCAAGGCAATAATGACTGAGACATAAGGAATCATTTGAATAAAATTCCCAGCCCCCACAAGGAAGTCCCACCCTGGGGCGATTTGTAAAGCGTAATTAAGGCCACTGGTAAAGCCAAAGAAAAGTCCGGCTATTAAGATTCCAATGGGATTCCAGTTTCCAAAGATCATCGCGGCAAGAGCAATGAAGCCGGCACCACTAGTCATCCCTTTCCCAAACCAGGAACCAAAGCCAATCGACATTTGGGCACCACCCATTGCAGCAAGTGCACCACTTAGAAGTACTCCGTAAATTCGGTACCGTTCAACACTAATCCCAGCAGTATCTAGTGTACTGGGGTCTTCTCCGGAAGCACGGAGGCGAAGCCCGAAAGGTGTCCGATAAAGCACGAACCAGCAAATAGGCACCAGGGCGAACATGATGAAAATTAAGGGGGAGAGAAACCCAATGCCCGGAAGGTAAATCTCAGGAAGCGATGTAACTCCAGGAGATACTCCGCGTAATCCCCAGATAACAAAGAGCATTAACGTCGTAAATCCAGCTGCAAATAGGAGAATGCCTGTTCCGCTTACAATGTGATTGCCTTTTAGTTTGACAGTTACTATTGCATGGATTGCAGCAACTAGCACTCCTGATATTATAGCCCCAAGGACACCCAACCATGGATTGTCTGTGAAGTAGGTTACCGCCACTGCCGCAAAAGCACCCATAAGCATGATACCTTCAAGGGCGATATTGACGATCCCTGACCTTTCAGAAAACATACCACCGAGCCCAGCGAGAACCAGGGGAGTTCCCACTTGAAGTGTTGAATTGATTATCCAACCAAAGAGAATGAGTGTCGCTGGATCAAATTGCATCCGTTTTCACCTCCACAAAGGTAACACCCTGTCGATATAGGAGAAGGAAGCTCCATATCCCAAAGATGAGACCTAATACTCCTAAGACACTGAGTGGAATGAGGAGTGTACCACCTAGCATGACCATAGTAGCGTACCCGATGACTATCCAAATAATCGCTGAAGGTATGATAGCAACACTCGACCACTTCTGTGTTGTCATAAGACCATAGAATACAAAGAGCGATATGAGACCAAGCATCACTGCGAGGGTTGCTAGACCAACAAACATTGCGAAGAATGGATCAGTAAGAATCAAAGTGAAGATGTCACCGATAAGCCCAGCCTGGACAAGAGCACCAAACATACCTGCACCAATAGCAATGCTAGCGATACCACCAATCAAGGCTACAATTGATCCGATGAAGATGGGAAAGGCTTTGATTGGGTCTTTTACAAGCCTTTTCGCCCATGTGATTCCTTTCTTCGCTAGCCACATGACGATTTTAGGTGCAGCAACGAAAAGCACAACTAGCCCTTGTATGACATCTACCATTTCGGCGGGAACGCCTCCAACCGTTTGCATGGGTATTGCACCAGCTCGGAGAAATCCGAAGAAAATGGCTCCTAAGAGCACGCCTATGGGGTTATTCGCACCCAGTACAGCAACAGTGATACCGTCAAAACCAAGTCCCGCAGACCAACCATCTTGGAACCGATGATAGTATCCAAGAATTTCAACGGCACCAGCAAGCCCTGCAAGGCATCCACTAAGGAAAAGCGAAATCACAATCATTTTCTTGGGATTAATTCCAGCTGCTTGAGCAGCAGACTCATTCTTACCAACTGCTCGCATCTCATAGCCGAGGACAGTGTTTCTGAGAAGGATCCAGATTACAATAACAGCAAAGATGCCAATAACAAACCCAAAATTGAGGAAATTTGACCCGAGGATTTTAGCGAGCTCAGCTGTGGGAAAGATGAGGGGAGTTCGAGCTTGTGGTTGAACTTGTCCTGGTTCTTGAAGTGGTCCAGCTGCTAGCCATTGAGTAAAAAGAGTCGCAACAAAAGTCATCATCATCGTAGTTACAACTTCATGCGCTCCTCGATACGCTTTCAATAATGCTGGGACGAGGGCCCATAAACCGCCTATGATGAAGCCAGCCACTAAAGCAATAAAAGGATGAATAACCGGTGGCAACAAGATCATAAAACCGACAACCGTTGCAGCCATCGACCCAATATATAGCTGACCTTCAGCACCAATATTGAAGAGTCCAGCTTGGAAGGCCAACGCTACTGCAAGACCAGTAAATATGAGAGGAGTTGCATACCAGAAAATGAGATCAGCTCGAGCAAAGGCTCCAAGAATCAGAGTTCGAAACGCTATGAATGGATTATATCCTGTCGCAAGCATTATCAAGGATGTAGCAAAAATCGCGAGTATGATAGACATAATTGCCCATCCGATTTGAAGCAATCCTCGCTTGAGATTAGACCACCTAAAAAAGCCTATGAACTGGAAATAGAGACCTCTAAAAAATTCAGAAACCCCGCTTCTGTCCCTATGCGTTTCTTCCACTCTCATTTCAGAATTCGGAGTTACTTTGTCGTCATTCATCGTACTGACTCCTTTGCAATTGCTTCCTCAGTTTCTCCTGCCATCAGGAGTCCCAATTCTCGCTCATCTGTTTCTTCTGGCATTTTTATGGCTACGATCTTTCCTTCAAAGATGACGGCGATTCGATCTGCTACGTTACGTACCTCATCTAAGTCAGCTGAAATCAAAAAAATCGCCACACCCTGATCACGCATCCGGATGAGAGCATTGTGAATATATTCAGTTGCCCCAACATCAAGACCTCGAGTTGGATTTGATGCGAGGAGTAGCTTGGGATTTGTTCCCATCGCTCGTGCAGCAATGACCTTTTGCTGGTTTCCCCCAGAGAGTGTGGATACAGGCTCATCGATATTTCGTAGTCGAATTGAATAGTCTTTTACAAGGTGATTTGAATAGTCATCAATATTAGCAGCATTTAGAAATGAATTCATCGGTCCAATAGCAAAGGGAGGGCGATATTGTCCACCCAGAATGAGATTCTCTTTTATTGAAAAATCTAAAATTAATCCACGTTTTTGTCGATCCTGAGGGATATAACCAACACCTATACGTCGAACCTTCCGAGTTTTGTATTTGGTAATTCGTTCCCCTTCGATGTAAATTTCGCCAGTAGTAGGTTTTCGAAGCCCCCAGATGGCTTCAACGAGTTCGCGTTGCCCATTCCCATGGACACCTGCCAAACCAAGAATTTCACCCGCTTTGATTTCAAAAGACACTCCTCGAACAGCAGGAAGCCCTCGATCATCGCGAACATGGAGATTATCTACTTGGAGCACTGGAGCACCAGGTTTAGCCGGGGTCTTTGCCACGCGAAAGACGACTTTCCGTCCCACCATCATTTCAGCTAATTGCTCTCGTGAAGTATCTTTCCTGTTTACAGTTCCAACAAGCTCACCATCACGGAGAACTGTGATACGATCACAAAGTGCCATGGGTTCGCGAAGTTTGTGTGTAATGAGGATGATTGTTTTTCCTTCTTCACGGAAGGTCTCAAGCGTCTCAAAAAGTTCATCGACTTCTTGAGGAGTCAAAACAGCAGTGGGCTCATCAAGAATGAGAATATCTGCTTGGCGATAAAGAATCTTAATAATTTCAACTTGTTGCTGCTGGCCAACTGAAAGATCTTGAATCTTAGCACGAGGATCGATGTTGAGGGCGTTTTCTTTGCTAATGCGCCTGATTTCTCTTTCAGCTCCTTTAAAATCCGTAGGCATCATAGGATTTACGCTTGGCTTCCAGACACGTAAGTTAGCCATTAGGTTCAAATACATCGGCTCGGCGCCTATTATGACATTCTCAGTGACAGTTAGATTTGGAATTAGTTTGAAGTGTTGATGGACCATTCCGATTCCGTAGCGAACAGCATCGTGAGGGGATTTGAAATTCACTTCTTGTCCTCGAACCCTGATTGTTCCTGATGTTCGTTCAATTAAACCATATAAGACGTTCATCAGAGTAGTTTTTCCAGCTCCATTTTCTCCTAATAGGCCATGGACTTCACCTTCTTTGATATGTAGGGTGATGTCCTTGTTTGCTTGAACATTTCCAGGAAATATCTTCCAGATGTGTTCGACTTCAATGGCATTCATCCTAGTCGCCTCGGTACACGTAGAATCGGCA
Organism: Promethearchaeota archaeon; assembly: GCA_048939595.1. Classification (GTDB taxonomy): domain Archaea; phylum Asgardarchaeota; class Hermodarchaeia; order Hermodarchaeales; family Hermodarchaeaceae; genus Hermodarchaeum. The sequence continues at coordinate 19,007 of JBHLPI010000030.1, forward strand.
CGAGCATTCCATCATAGAACGTCGAATGATACCCAAGTGCCATTTTCTAGTATTTAATCTCAATGCTCGTCAACCAAAAAAACTAGAAAAAGAAAGGGAGAGGGGCCTACTGGCCCACTCTTTTTTCAGCTACAACCAAACAAGATCAGTTGGAACAGAATAGGTTCCGTTAATAATGCCTTGTGCAATCATAGCAATTTTGTTTTGGTCAGTTGTTGAAACCGCCCAGTTAGTTCCGAGTAGTGTGTTGTTCATTTCCCACCCAACACCACCATTTGCTAAGTTCCAGAAGGAAAGCCCGGCGATGCTTGAACCGCCAATCACCTTTTGGACGATGGTTTGGTTAATGGCAACATCTACACGCTTCAACATAGAAGTCAATACTGCTGTTGGAGCTACAGGATTGTCTGGATCAGCTGTGCCAAGATACATTTGTGGACTGTCGACACCAATGGCCCAGACGGGACCGATGGTTGCGTTGTTTTTAATGGCTGAGTCAATGACTCCAAGGCCAGAACGTCCGGCTGCAGCAAAGATGATATCGAAACCTGTGGTATATAGACCATCCGCGAGGGTTTCTGCATAACCTGGGTTAGCCCAGTCACCTACCCACGCATTGTCTACGTTGGCTGTTTGGGTCGCGTTCATTGCAATGCCAGGGACGGTGATGTTGGCTCCGTAGAAGTATCCGGCAGCAAATTCGCGGATAAGTGGGATATCCATTCCGCCCACGAAGGCGATGTTACCTGTGGCGGTGTATATTCCAGCAAGGGCGCCTACAAGGGCAGAACCCTCATTTGCTGAGAAGAGAATTGATCGAACATTGGTATAGTTAACAGGATCGATGTACATGTCGACGATTGCAAATTCTTGTGTAGGATGATCTGCAGCAACTGCCATGACGGCATCAGCTTGGTCAAATCCAATACTGATAATTAGATCATAGGGATTAGCTAGTCCTGCATGCTCTGCATAAGCCCGTAAGAAGGGCTCATATTCAGCGATGGCAGTAGGCTCAACATAGGTGTAGTTGACATTGAAATCGTTGTGGGCCATTACAGCACCAGCGTAACATCCGTCGTTGAATGATTTGTCACCAAGACCACCTGTAGCAAACACGATCGCTACTTCATCGGGGTTATCAATAGGAGTAGGCGGAATTGGTGGGAAGAAGATAAAGATGGCCGCAGCGCCAACTGTAACCACTATGATAATCACTATTAGAATAACGGCTATGAGTGAATTTCGTTTCATTTTTTTGGCTCCTCCAATCGACCTCTTCCAGAAATAGCATCTTTGCTTAAAGAAGTATTGTTCACTTATTTGAGCCGACTTATTTCTGGTATGGTCCAAAGAGCTTGAAATGTGTAGAAGCAAAGGAGTATAAAAATAT